>JAHIYU010000172.1 GCA_018814885.1 bacterium
CGGGGACGGCGGCGCCGGCGACCACGCCGTGGCGGGCGACGACGCCCCTGCGGCTGCGGACGTTCACGGCGAGGTCCACGTGGCCGGTCGCGGCGGCGGCCACGACGACCTCCACGACGTACACCACCGCGCCCACAACCTGGCCATGATCATGTCCATCGCCATCGCCGGGCTGGGCATCTTCCTGTCGTGGCTGACCTACATCCGCGGCCGGATCAGCGCGCCGCGGATGCTGGCGCGTCTGCCGCGCGTGCATCACGTGCTGCAGAACATGTACTTCTTCGACCAGTTCTACGCGGCCACGGTCTATCGTTTCGTGCTGTGGTTCAGCTGGTTGAGCGGCGCCTTCGACCGCGTCGTGATCGACGGCATAGTGAACGGCTTCGGTTACCTGACCCGTCTGTTGAGCTGGACCTCCGGCCTGGCGGACAAGTACATCGTGGACGGTCTGGTCAACGGCCTCGGCGCCGTGATCCAGGGAGCCGGCGAGAGCGTCCGGCGCGTCCAGACGGGGCGTATCCAGACGTACCTGGTCTATGTCTGTTTTTCCGTCCTGTTGCTCGTGTTAGTGTTCCGCGCGCTATAGGCCCGGATTCATGCCGAGAGGAGCATCTCGATGTCTGACCACATTCTGTCCTGGATGACCTTTTTCCCGGTCATTGGCGCGTTGTCCATCACCTTCGTGCCGAAGGATAGGAAAGAAATCGTCAAGACCGTGGCCGCGGCGGCCGCCGCCGTGCCCCTGATCCTGGCGGTGCAGCTCTTCATGAACTTCGACCGGAGCATCGCCGGCTTCCAGTTCGTGGAGCATTACGAGTGGATCAAGAGCTTCAACATCGAGTACTTCATGGGCATCGACGGCCTGAGCGTGCCGATGGTGCTGCTGACGGCGCTGCTCTCGTTCCTGTGCATCATCGCGTCCTGGAAAATCGACAAGGCCTGCAAGGGCTACTTCGCGCTCTTCCTGCTGCTCGAGGCGGGCATGATGGGGGTGTTCGTCTCCCTCGACTTCTTCCTGTTCTACGTGTTCTGGGAGGTGATGCTGCTGCCGATGTACTTCCTGATCGGCATCTGGGGCGGACCGCGCAAGGAATACGCGGCGATCAAGTTCTTCCTCTACACGCTGGCCGGCTCGGTGCTGATGCTGCTGGCGATGATCGCCTTCTACTACAACGTGCAGGACCCGGTCACGGGCGGCCACACCTTCAACATGCTGCACATGATGGACCAGGCCAACCACGGCGGCATCCTCGACGTGGCCAACATCCGGTTCGTGATCTGGATGGCGCTGTTCATCGGTTTCGCCATCAAGGTGCCGATCTTCCCGTTCCACACCTGGTTGCCCGACGCCCACGTCGAGGCGCCCACGGCCGTGTCGGTGATCCTCGCCGGCGTGCTGCTGAAGATGGGCACCTACGGCATCCTGCGCATCAGCTACCCCATCCTGCCCGACCAGGCGGTCAACTTCATGATCCCCCTGGCGATCCTCGGCGCGATCAACATCATCTACGGCGCCTTCTGCGCCATGGCCCAGTCCGACATGAAGAAGCTCGTGGCCTACTCCTCGGTCAGCCACATGGGGTACGTGCTGCTGGGCATGGCCGCGATGAATTCGACGGGCATCAACGGCGCCGTCCTGCAGATGTTCAACCACGGCACCATCACGGCCATGATGTTCCTCTGCGTGGGCGTGATCTACGACCGCGCCCACCATCGCGACATCGACGGCTTCGGCGGACTCGGCCTGCAGATGCCGGTCTACACGTCGGTCTTCTCGTTCGCGCTCTTCGCCGCGGTGGGCCTGCCGGGACTGAGCGGCTTCGTCAGCGAGGCGATGGTGTTCCTGGGCGCCTTCCCGGTGCACCGCACCATCGCGATCGTCAGCGCGCTCGGTATCGTGATCGGCGCCGCCTACGTGCTGTGGATGCTGCAGCGCGTCTTCCTGGGGCCGAAGAACGACAAGTACGACGATCTGCCCGACATCTCGGCCCGCGAGCTGTTCACGCTGGTGCCCATCGGGCTGATCGTGCTGCTGCTGGGCGTCTATCCGATGCCGGTGCTGGACCTGATGAAGGCGTCGCTGAACCATCTGATCAAGGTCGTGGCGGGCTAGCCGCGGCCGTCGCAGGGAGATGTCCCGGTGAGTCTGGAAATGCTGAACATCCCGAACTGGTCCGATATGGGGCGCTTCATCCCCGAAGCGGTCTTCTTCTGCACCTTCCTGCTGGCGCTGCTCGGCGACATCGTCGCCCGCAAGCGTCCGGCGGTGCCGTTCGCGATCGTGCTGGCGGGGAGCCTGACGGCCCTCGCCTTTGCCGTGGCCGGTCTCGCCGGCGACGAGCAGACGATCCTGGGCGAGCTGGTGGCCGTGGACGGGATGGCGGCCTTCTTCCGCGTGATCTTCGCGTTCGTGGCCGTGATCACGGTGCTCTTCTCCTGGGCCAGCGAGGAGATCATGGGGACCGGGCGCGAGCACAAGGGCGAGTACTACGCCCTGATCGCGCTGATGACCGGCGGCATGATGGTGATGGCCGCCGCCCGCGACCTGCTGATGCTCTACCTGTCGCTGGAGCTGGTCTCGCTGACCAGCTACGTCATGGCCGGCTACATGCGCAACAGCCTGCGCGCGACCGAGGCCTCGGTCAAATACATGATCTTCGGCGCCGTCAGCTCGGGCATCATGCTCTACGGCCTCTCGCTCATCTTCGGCCTGACCGGCGAGATGACCTTCGCCGGCATCCGCGACGCTCTCGCCGCGGGACGGGCCGACCCGCTGGCCCTGCTGACCGTCTCGGTCCTGATCTTCGCGGGCCTGGGTTACAAGATCGCCATGGTGCCCTTCCACTTCTGGTGCCCCGACGTCTACGAGGGCTCGCCCACGCCGGTGGCGGGCTTCTTCTCGGTGGCGCCCAAGGCCGCCGGCTTCGCTTTGTTGATCCGCTTCTTCTACACCACCCTGACGCCGGTGGTGGGACGGGTGGACTTCCCGCTGCTGATCGCCGTGCTCTCGGTCGCGACCATGACCTTCGGCAACCTGGCCGCCGTGCGACAGGTCAACGTGAAGCGCCTGCTCGCCTACTCGAGCATCGCGCACGTGGGCTACCTGCTGATGGGCTTCCTGATGCTGACCGCCGAGGGGCTGCAGGCCATCCTGTTCTACCTGCTGGTCTACGCCCTGATGAACCTCGGCGCCTTCATCTTCGTGGTCGCGATCAACAACTCGCTCAAGAGCGAGCACCTCGACGACTACGCGGGCCTCGGCTACCGCGCCCCCTGGGCCGCCGTGATGATGATCGTCTTCCTGTTCTCCCTGACCGGGCTGCCGCCCACCGCGGGATTCGTCGGCAAGTTCTACCTCTTCGCCGAGGTCATCCGGCGCGAATGGTACTGGCTGGCCATCGTCGGCGTGCTCAACAGCGTCATCAGCCTCTTCTACTACATGAAGATCGCCAAGGCGTTCTACTTCACGAAGCAGGAGGGCGACCCGGTGCGCATCGCGCCGATGCACTACGTCACCATGGCCGTCCTGGCGGCGCCGACGCTCGCGCTGGGTCTCTACTGGGGCAAGTTCAAGGCCCTGGCCGATCGCGCCATCGAGCATTTCGGGGGGATGTAAACTGGATTTGCCCGGGCCGTCAGCGGCTACCGATGAATAACCCGACCAGGACGATGCCCAGCCCGAGCCATTGATTCCACTTGACTGGTTCGCCGAACACCCATACCGCCAGAATGGCCACAAGCAGGAACGAGACGCTCATGAATGGATATGCATAGCTGAGATCGAAATGACGTAGCGCCTTGATCCAGGACAAGGCTGCAACTACAGCCGAGGCAAGTCCTGTGGCAATATATGGATTCAAGATGTAGTCGATCAACGCGTCGGTGGCCTGGATTTGCCTCGTACCGTACTTGATCAGGATTTGGCCGAGAACCGTGAACGCGATGCAGCCCACGATATAGATGCCGTTCATGACCGTCGCCTCGCTTGCTATTTAGGATTGCCGAGTTCGTAATGAGCATACTGGCAGGGTTCGCCGTGATCGTCGGTGACGAGCACAACAACCCGGTACGTACCCATCTCCTCATCAACCACGGGAAATCGTATCCTGGCCTCGTATCGTACGTTCTGGCGTACGGGCCGCAGGTATTTCATCCTCGCGTTCAATACACTCGCATCCTGAGCGAGAGATCCATCGACTCGGCACTTGGCGAGTGCACTGTCGATCTCCGCCGAAAGAGCCGCACGAGCATCCACCCCCTCATGGGAAGAGATGTTCAACAGGTAGACGCGCTCCTTTGAGGCCGAGGCGCTCAACAGGCTGTTTACATGGATTGTGAAGTAAGACTCGGTCAGAAAAAACCCCTCGCGCGACCACACCTTTTGCACCGCGTGATTATTGCCCTGGGTCGATACCTTGATGACCGAGCAACCCCGATCCTTGAAATACCGTTGCACAAAACGCACCATGTCGCCATATACGCCGCCGCCCGCCTGAGCGGGTGATACTCCGTTCAGCACGATTTCGGCACCTTCGTCGCCGAACGAGCAGGTGATGAACCCGATGAAGGCATCGTGTCGCTCCACGAGCCACGCATATCGTCCGGCATCTTCATCTGTTGCGTAGCTGCGGGCCCATTCCTGGTAGCTCGGTATGAGATCGCGGCTCAACAGGGGATTCGAGGTGTAATGGTTCGCATACCGAGGAAAGATATCCGCTACGAGATCGTCTATCGCGTTGTCGAGGCCGGGCGTGAACACGATGAATCGCAGATCCGAGTTCCGCAGATCATTGGGCTCATGGCCTTTCAGATCGTTGGCGTAGTAGACGAGCGTATCGGCCACCAGCCAGGGGAATCCGATACTGTCCAGGAGCGCCAGCTGATCCTGATTCCCGGCCGGCATCCGGAAGATGGCCACATCCATCCTTGAATCTATGATCTCCCTGTCGAAATCGTGCGGGATGCGGTCGAGCACGCCGCGGTGGATCTTCAATTCGAAACGGTTGCTTTCAAGCGGTGCGTACGGCAGCAGTGTCATGGCGGGAATTCTCTCTCAAAGGTGTGAGACGATCTAAGGGTCTCTTCGCCGTCCGTGTCTGGATGGTATGATATCACGAACGACGTACTGGGGACAGTTGCTCACGTTGATGTGGATTCGACCGATATACTCGCCCAGGACACCCACCGTGAGCAACTGTACTCCCGACAGAAAAGCGACGGTTACGATGGTAGACGTGTATCCTGAGATCGGGATATCCATCAGGATCTTCTTCAGAAGGATATAGAAACCGAAGATGAAGCCGAACATCGAGAACAGGATGCCGACGATCGTTGCCACCTGCAGGGGGCCGATCGAGAAGTTGGTCGCCATGTTGAGAGCAAGTATCAGGAGCTTCCGGTTCGAATAGCCGCTTCTTCCGGAAGCCCTGGCATGATGCTCCACGACGGTGTTGCCGATACGCGATGTGTTCCACGAGATCAAGCCGTCGATGAACGTGAAGCTGCGCCCGTACTCCAGCAGGCGCTTGGCGATATCGCGGTCGATGATCCGAAATGACGTCAAGCGGCCCTTGGTGTTGAAGGTTTTCCGGTACATCCACTGGACGAGTTCGGATCCGAAATTGCGAAACAGCGAGTGTTTCTTCTTCTCGAAAACGCCGTAGACGACATCGTACCCCTCCTCGATCTTAGCCAACAGCTTCGGGATCTCCTCCGGAGGATTCTGGAGATCGTCATCCAGCGTGATGACGTACCGACCGCACGCATGGGCGATGCCGCACATGATCGAGTTGTGCTGTCCGAAATTCCGGGTCAGGTTGATGCCGGTTATCCTGTCCTCGCGTGCCGCCAGGCGGCCGATATGCGCCCACGACTCGTCGCGACTGCCATCGTTGACGAAGACGATCTCCCAGGCGCCACTGGTAAGGGGATCGAGCACCGCATGCAGCCGCGCAGTCAGCTCCTCGAGCGTGGCTGTGCTGTTATAGACGGGCACGACCAAGGAGATCAGGGGGCTAGTATCGTTGGTCATCTCTGCCATGGTCTTCATAGAGATAGAGCCGTTCGCGTGGAGCAGGCTGGACCGCTGATCCCCTACTTGTCGACTTCACAGGGAGTTACAGCTTCAATGCAGTCCACGGGATCACCGTGGGGTAGATTAGGTCAATTCACGAACGAGTTCAACAGCCATTTCGTGTACACCTCCGCCTAGGTCGCGAAGAATTCGCCGATGCGTCCCACGACTTCCTCCTGCTCCTCGCGTGTGAGCGCGTAGTAGAAGGGCAGTCTCAGCAGCCGCCCGGCGATGGACTCCGTCACCGGCAGGCTGCCGGGTTCGCCTCCCATCTTGCGTCCGACAGGTGAAAGGTGCAGCGGCAGGTAGTGGAAGACGGCGAGAATGTCGTGGGATTTGAGGTGGCCCATGAGCGCGTCGCGCGTTCGCTCGTCCTCGAGGATGATGTAGAAGAGGTGGTTGTTGCCCACGCAGTCCGGGTGGCCCGACGGCAGGGTCATGCGGCCCTCGTCGGCCAGGGGTTGCAAAGCCTGCAGGTAGAAGTCGTAGATGTCCGCGCGGCGCTTGTTGATCTTGTCCATGTTCTCGAGCTGGGCATACAGGAACGCGGCCAGCATGTCCGAGGGTAAAAACGAAGAACCGATGTCGACCCAGGAATACTTGTCGACTTCGCCCCGGAAGAACTGGCTGCGGTTGGTGCCCTTCTCCCTGATGATCTCCGCCCGCTCGACGTACTCATCGTTGTTGATGATCAGCGCCCCGCCCTCACCGCAGATGTAGTTCTTGGTCTCGTGGAAGCTGTAAGTGCCGAAATCGCCCAGCGTGCCCAGGTACTTCCCCTTGTAGGTGGCGTTGACCCCCTGGGCCGCGTCCTCGATGACCAGGAAGCCGTGTTTGCGGGCCAAGTCGAGGATCGTATCCATCTCGCAGCCGATGCCCGCATAGTGCACGGGCACCACCACCTTGGTGCGCGGCGTGACCGCGTCCGCGAGCGCGGTCTCGTCGAGGTTGAGGTTGTCCGGCCTGATGTCGATGAACTTCAGGCGAGCGCCCCGCAGGTAGAAGGCGTTGGCGGTCGAGACGAAGGTGAACGAGGGCAGGATGACCTCGTCTCCCTCCGCGACGCCGCTCAGGATGGCCGCCATCTCGAGGGCCGCCGTGCAAGAGTGGGTGAGCAGTATCTTCTTGGCACCGAAGGTGTCTTCCATGAGCTTCTGGCATCTGTGCGTGAAGACGGCGTCGCCGGCGATGCGGCCGTTGAGCACCGCCTGTGCGATGTAGTAGAGCTCCTGGCCGACGATGAACGGCTTGTTGAAGGGGATCTTGTAGCTCATACCTGGATTCATTCCTTTCCGAGCTGCGCCTGCGACAGCGACGGATCAACCTGGCTCTGGTTCGGCCGCGAAGCGCATCTCATGACGCATTTTATCAACTGACCGGGCTTATGCCCACCCCAGTCTCCCACAAAGATCGGCGCGGGTTCCCTTGGCTTGACGCCCCGTGAAGGGCGCTCGTAGAATCCCGCCCGGCGGCCGATTCACGCGGCCGACGGGATTCTTGTGCGCATGTTGCACCGCGAAGGGATGGCCCATGCCGAAACCACACATCTCCAGGGGCGGCTATGTCGTCGCCGCGCTCTTCCTGCTCTACCTGCTGTCGACCCTCGCCTGGGTCCGCAAGGGGCCCAAGGTGTGGGTAGACGAGCCGTGGATGTCGATCCCCAGTTACCAGCTGATCACCGAGGGCAAGCTCAATAATCCGGTGATCGTCGGGGACCTGGGCCGCGAGAAACACAACCTGGATCCGAGCATGACATATGCCCTCTCGCTGGCCGCGTCCTTCAAGGCCTTCGGCGTGGGCGTGTTCCAGGGCAGACTGGTCTCGGCCCTGGCGATGTTCGCGACGACCGTTCTCGCGTTCCTGTTGGCCAGGCGCCTCTTCGACGAGCGGGTCGCGTTGCTGGGCGTGCTGTTCCTGATGGTCAACAACATTGCCTTCGTCTCGGCCGCGACCATCCGCGCCGAGACGATGGTGGCCCTGGTGGCGATGCTCTCCTGCTACCTCTTCGTTCTGGGCGACGAGCGGGAGCGCCTCCGGTATTTCGCTCTCGCGGGTCTGGTGGCCGGCGTCGGCCTGCACGTACATCCCAACGCTTTCCTGGGTCTCGTGGCGATATGCACCCTGTTCCTATACCGGTTCGGTTTCAGGGGTCTGTTCCGGGCGCCCTTCTGGACCTTCGCCGGCTTTGTGCTGATGGGCGTGGCACCTTATGCCGCCTACGTCTTCATCGAGGACTACGACAACGACTTCCGGGATTTCCTCGCCCAGATCGGCGGCCGGGCCAAACCGCTGGCCGAGAGCAACTTCCTGGTGGACACCCTCAAGGCCGAGTTCAGGCGCTACACCCTGTACGTCTTCTTTCCCAAGCGGGCGTTTATCGCCCTGCTCGAAGGCGTCGCCCTGGTCTACGCGCTGGCCTCGAGGAGCCGCAGCCTGCGCCTGCTCGGGATCCTGGTGGCAGTGCATCTTGTGTTGTTCCCGTTTTTGATCGTCAACCGGACCGCCCGCTACTTCACGGTACTGATGCCCTTCGTCTCGATCCTTGTCGCCAGACTGATGATGGATCTGGCCGGCAACCCGCGCTCGCTTGTCGATTTGCGCCGGAGTATCACCGGCGGCCGCCGCCTCGGCCTGGTCGCCGTCCTGCTGGGACTGATGTACTTCGGCAACCAGCTCGGCGGGAACGCCTGGCTGGTCTACAAACACCGCCACAACGAATACTATTCCTTCATCGAGAAGCTGGATGCGCACATTCCCGACGGTGCACGCATCTGGGGCTCGATCACCTTCTGGTTCGGCTTCAAGGACAATCCCTACAGCTCGCAATACTCCTACGCCAAGGACATCGACACTTTCCGGCCGGAGTACGTCATTCTCTACGACGACGACACCTGGGGCAAAACAAGCAGCACCACCGGACGCCAGCGCGACATTTCGCTCATGGCGGATACCCGGCACATCCTCGAGACGCTGGCCGAGGAGCGGGGCACTTTCGTCGCGATGGTGAAGGATCCGGTCTACGGGGAGGTCGAGATCCAGCGGATCGATTGGTCGGACGCGCGCTCGCGACGCGCCGGCGACGATTGACCCGGTGCGCGGGCCTCCATATGATGGACTGTATCTGGCGGGGCACCCCTAGTCCGCGCCGTGCGATCCGGCTTCCCCGGGAAGAGGGGGCGAACCGGATCCACCCATATGCCGGGACGTGTATCATGAAACGACTGCCTTCAGCGACCGCCGTCGTCCTCTCCTGTCTCGCCGCTTCCGCGGCCCTCGCGGCCACGGGCGCCGGCACCGTCGTCCGGGTCGTCTCGCCGCCGTTCTCCGGGGATTACGCCGCGAGCCGGAGCTTGGGGCCCGCGGCCGCAGTGACCCTGTCGGGGACAGTCGACGGCAACCCGTCGGCGCCGCCCGACCGGTGCTACCCGAACCCCTTCAACCCGCGCACCACCCTCGGTTTCGACCTGTGCCGGCCGGGGCGCGTCAGACTGGACGTCTACGACGCCGGGGGTCGACACGTCGCCAGCCTGGTGGACGAACCCCTGGCGGCGGGCAGACACGTCGCGGACTGGACCGGCAGGGGCGAAGGCGGCAGGTCGGTCCCGTCGGGCGTCTACTTCGCCCGGTTCGTCACGGAAACCGTCAGCGAGACCCGGCGGATGCTGCTGCTCAGGTGAAGCACACTCCGGAGAGCGAAGGGCCCCCTCCTGCCGGAAGGGGCCCTTTTTCCGTCGGTTGAAAAGTGGCGGCCGCTACCTGTACAGCGCCTTGACCGCGCCCCAGGTCGTCGCTTCCGCGGCGACGGTGTCGGGGAAGTACGCGATCCGGGCGATGCCGATACCGCCACGCAGTTGAATGCTCACTTCGTTGATGCTGTAGTATCCGTCCAGGTCGATGAAGATGCCGGCATCGTTCCACTGGCTGCCGTCGGAGACCGAGACCGCGACCTGGCCGTCGACGCGCAGCTCGTAGTCGTGGTGGTCCGTGTCCAGGGCGCCCAGCAGCACGTAGGCCAGGTTGACGGGGGCGCGGAAGGCGAACACTACCAGACCGCCGTCCTTGTCGCAGATGGGCAGGTCGACCTTGCCGTCGCGGGGACGGTCGTCGACGATGTTGGCTGCGATCATCATCAGGTGGTCGGCGTATGCAGGCGGCTGCGTCTGCCAGTCCGGGTTTGCGTACAGGGCGACGGCCTCGCAGACGACCAGGGAGTGCGGTCCGTCGCCGTGGTTCTCGACCGCCAGCAGGAAGTCCTCGAAAAGGCCGGCGGTGATGATCGTGCCGTCGGGAGCCTCCCCGGCCACGACGGTGCCGACGTCCAGCCCGTCCAGGTCCGCGATGATCGCCCGGGCCGGGCCCGCGCACAGGCAGACGGCGCCGAGCGCTACGATCAACACGAATATCACGTTCTCGATCTTCATGCTTCCTTCCTCCTGGTTGTTCAGGTCGTTCGTGCGGAAGCAATCGCCGCAGAGCAGGTTTCGTGCGCGGGCCCGGCCGGGGGCACGGGGCGGTCGCGATGGGGCATCACGGGCAACGACGGGCAACATCCGAGAACCGCGGTCCGGCGATCATGCATCCCCCGTCATGCGCCGCGCCCCGGTCGAGCGTGCATTATCCGCATCGGGGGTGATGGATTTTGCCACGTCGAATCACCTTGCCCGTCGCGCGGCGGGAAGGCATCCTGGGGCGCAACCCGTCGACTGCTCCCTGCGTCAAGACAGGGGCGGCGGACACGGACTCAGCGCGGGGAGACGGCATGGCTTCGGGTACGAGCTGGCTGAAGGGCTGCGGCATCGGTTGCGGGTTGATGGTTATCCTGGCCATCGTGGGCACCATCGGCGGGGGCGTGGCCCTCATGAGGCCCTTCAAGGAGGCCATCCATTCGCGCGAGATCCTCGAGGAGACGTTCGGGACCCAGGAGGACTACCGCCCGCCGCCGGACGGCATCGTGCCGATCGATCGCCTCGAGATCTTCATCGCGGTGCGCGCCGACCTCATGGAGCACTGCGAGGGGTTCGACGAGACCTTCGCCCAGTTCCGGCGCATGGAGGAGCTGGACGAGCAGGAGACGTCCGGCGGCAAGAAGTTCCGGGAGGTCGTCAAGACGGTCGGCAAGGCGTTCGGGCTGGCCGGCAAGCTCGGCAAGCTCGCCGTCGCCCGCAACGAGGTCCTCGCCGCGCACGGCATGGGCCTCGGCGAGTACTCCTACATCTATGCCCTGACCTACTACGCCTGGCTGGACGTGAAGGTGGCGGACCCGGACGGCTGTAACGTGGAGATGGACGACTCCAGCCCCCGCGTACGCCAGGCGCTGCGCGGGATGCTGCGCCATCAGCTCGAGGATCTCGAGGCAGCGGACCGTCCGGATCGCGAGGTCCTGAGGGGGGAGCTGGAGGCGGAGCTGCTGCGGCTGGGCGACGACCACGACCTCTATCCCTGGCAGCGGGCGGTGCCGGAGCGCATCGCCGCGTCGCTGGCGCCCTGCCGCGGCCGTCTCGAGGCGGTGTTCTGCCGCGAGACGGCTCCCTTCGAGCTGTCGGTGCATCGCCAGGGCCAGGGCGGACTGTCTATCCGCTCCGACTGATGAGCTTGCGCGCATCCGACAGGTATCCAGGCCGGCCACGACATCTATCGCAAATCACAGGTGGATCGTTGCGACGCGGTGCCCGTCCGGCTGCCGCACGTCGGGACGCGACGTAAGCAGGCGAGTTCCAGAGCGATTCCAGATCGTCGCCGCGCACATCTCCCAGATCGTGCCTGCTGTCGTAGATCCAGCAACAGGGAGCGCTTCTGCCGTCCCAGTTTATCACCATCGACTCCCACAGATCGTCGCAACAACCTTTGTTGTGCGGACCCTCCGTATAGTCGTTCATCAGCGGGTTTACCGGTAGCCACGCCCTCCTCGATTCGATGTCGTGGGCGTTCAATGCCAGGGTGCCCACCGTGAAAGCGTCCACGCCATGCTCCGCGGCCAATCTCTTGACGTCCCGAATCTCGTGTTCGTTGTGACGGCTGACCAGCATGCGGATCGTGACGTGCGGCGCGTTCGTTGCTGCTCGCGCTCGCGCCGCCAGGAGGCGGTCCGTGCTGGCAACGACATCCGCCAACCTGCAGCCGCGGCGGTAGGCCCTGTATGTCTCCTCGCTTGCGCCGTCGACGGCGATCACGATCGCGTCGAGACCGGAGGCGACGAGTGCTTCGGCCCGGCCGCGATCGCAGCCGCCGAAAGCAGAGCTGAACCGCGTGAACAGGTTTCGTTCGCTGGCGTAGCGGATCATCGCGGGCAGGCCATGGTGCAGCATAGGCTCCCCCCATCCGAACAGATCCAGGATCAGGGAGTAAGGTGCGATCTGGTCGATCAGGGAGCGATACAGGCTCAAGTCCATGAAACCGCGCCGGCGATTCACGACACCGATTCCCGTGGGACAGAGGGGGCAGGACATCCGACAGACGTTCGTCGGGTCCACTTTATAGCGGTACGGCATGCCCCGCATCCTGTCCACGCGGAGGCGCTTCTGCGCCTTGACGGCGATCAGGTTGGCAAGCTTGAGCGGTGTGGCGTGACGCCACATGGCGCGCCTGACCGCCACGGCGCCATAGGTCGCGTGGGCGCCCCTGACGATGGATCGACGGATGAACTTCACCCATTCGTGTCGGGGCATGACCATCCTCTCGACAGCCGGCAAGGGGTGCGTCTTTACCGTGAGATGATCGTGCTGTTCCCAATATCAATCTACATGGCCGGCATCGTACATAACCATCGGCCGGTTGTCTATCCCCAAGATGAAGCGGCCGGCTCGACCGAGCCGGCCGCTTCATCCCGGAGCACTCGAGATGAACGGAATGCCAGGGGCGTGGGCGCCGCGGTTGCGAAGCTCCGGGGCGTCCGCGCCCTCCTGATATTCCTGTAGAGTAGGGCGCAGGCGCGGTGACCCGTAGGTCTTCCCTTGGCTGTGTCCGCCGTTTCCAGCTTCGTGCCCGTTTAGGGACGACCGTGGCTCCGTTTCCAGCACCCCCTCATCAAACCGTGCATGAGGTTTTCCCTC
>JAHIYU010000173.1 GCA_018814885.1 bacterium
GGTCAGGAACGTATGCAGCCGGTCGAGCAGATCGATGTGGTTGTTGGCGGTTCCGGTGGTGAACATCGCTTACGTCCCCAAGGCCGAGCGGATCGCGCGGCGGTTCTTGCCGATGGCTTTTACGAGGACTCGCTGGCCAGCTGAAGTCTCGAGGTAACGCAGCACGAGTCCCTCTTCGAGGCCGATCAGCAGCCGGCCGTCTCGGGATGAGCTGTCTGCAGCGGGGGCGGCGCTTTCAACCAGGCCGCCCTCAGCGAACCGCGGCGCCGGGGCCTCGATCACCACCGGAGATGAGACCAGGGTCCGACTGCCATGGCGGTTCAGATCTTCCAGGTGCCGGAGCACGCCGGGTTCGCGGACCACCGCGGCGCGCACGAGGTACTCTCCGCGAGAGAACCAGGCGAGGTTGGAATCCGACGTGCCGGTACCGATTCCGCCCAGGACACCGCCCGTGGCTTTCTTGTCCGCGCCGCCGACTTGCCCGCCACCGCTGAACACCCCGGCGATCTTCTTGATGATGGCGGTGGCCAGAAGCTGGGCGGCCATACGCTTCAGGTCAGCGATGATCGACAGGGCCAAGTTCCGGAAGGCGTCGCCGAGGGACTTCGCGCCGGTGATTCCGGTGTCGAAGAACTCGGTCAGGGCGTCGCGACCACTATCGAGCGCCGTCTTGCCGAAGGCGGCGAACGAAACGCGGGCGCCCTCGACGGCGAATCCGAGGTCGCGGATGGCCTCGGAGAAGCCCCTGGCCTGGGCGATTCGCTCGGGATCGCCGGTGGCCCAGGCGGCCTGCTCGAGCGCGGCGGCCAGGTTCTGCAAGGCGGCCAGGCGCTCGGCTTCGATGGCCAGGATCTGCTGCTCGCCCTCGACCTGGGACAGCAGACCAGCCGAGACACGGGCTTCGATCTCTGACCGAGCTGCGTCTAGGTCGGCCAGCGTGGCTTCGGCCTGGCGTTTGATCTCGTCGAAGTTGGCTCCGGATCCCATCGACTGGCGCAGCCGGGCCAGGGTCGCCTCGCGCTCGGCGTCGGACGCTCACTGCTTCTTGAGTAGCAGATCGACCCTGCGGATTTCCTCGTCGATCCCCAAGAGAGCAGCCTCGTGGCGGCGGCCCTGGGCCTCGAGCAAGGTCTTCTCCAGGGCGAGCCGCTCCTGGGCGAGCTTCTGGACCGCCTCGCGCTCCTCGTACAGCAGCGCAGCGATGCGCTCTTCCTGTGTCGCGCGAGCTTTGGCCAGTTCGGCGTCGATCTTCCCCTGTTCCTGCAGACGACGACTGGGATCGATTTCGCTGTCGAGCAGGGCACGCTTCTGCTCGAGGACCGCGATCTCCTTGGCGTATTCCTCCTCGGCCGCGCGGCGGCGGTCCTCGTAGTAGGAGCGGACGTCCTTGAGGCCCTGCTCGAACGCCCGCTTCTCGGCCGCGTTGCGCAAGGCTCCCATCGATCGGACGAGCGCCAGTTCGCGATCGAGGGTCATCTGCAGGGCCTGGGCGCGCTTGGCGGCCAAAGCGGCCGGGTCCTCGGAGTAATCCTCCGCAGGGGCTTCCTCTCGCGCGGTGGGTTCGGTCGGGGTGGTGATGGTCAGCTCGAACCGGGCCTTCAGGCGGTCGAACAGTTCGTTCTGCTCGGCGCTGATCGCTTCGCCCGCGGTCTTGAGATAGGCCTTGGCCTCGTCGAGATTGCCGTGCAGCAATGCCCAGACCGCTCGCACGCTCGAATCGATCCGCATCATCACGAACGAGAGCGCGGTACCCACCACATCGAACGCGGACGAGACGACCGCAACGATGAACTTCAGCACGAGCCCGATACCCTGCCCGAACTTCTCCCAAGCCTCGGTGGTCTGCTTCAGGTCGCCGCTCATGATCTGAAGCGCCTGGGATAGTTGCGGGACCAGACCGGCGGCCAGGCGCGTTCCGAGGCCTTCGCTCTGAGCCTTCAGGAGTTCGAAGTCGTCGTTCATCTGTCGGGCCGACTCGGCCAATCGGGTATCGATCAGGACACCCAGTTCACGGGCGCGCTCGATGACGCGGCCGAGGCCTTCGTCCGCGAGCGCGTTCATCGTGGGGATGAGGTTCGCGCCTGCCCGCCCGAAGATGTCCATGGCGGTCTTGGTCTTCTGGATCGGCGAGGGCAGGGCGGTGATCCGCTGGGCCAGGAGTTCGAATATCTGGACCGAGTCCTTGCCCTTGAAATCCTTCAGCGTCAGGTCCAGGTCGCGCAGGGTGGCCACTGCCTTGGGATTCCCTTCGGCTACATCGCCGATGAACTTGTTCTGCTTGGCCAGGGCCGCGCCCATTTCCCCGAGGCTCGAGGCGGATGTGCGGGCCAGCAAATGCAGGGCGGACAGGTTCTCGGTCGAGGCGCCGACCTTCTGGCCCAGCTTCTGGATCTGGTCGGCGGCGTTCACCGACGACTGGATCCACTGCTGGAACTGGCGAACCCCGAGAGCGACTCCGAGGCCGCCAAGGAGTGATGAAGTCGAGCCCAGGACGCGATTCAGGCCCGAGAACCCGCGCGCCTGCTTGGCCGAGGCCTTCTGGCTTTCGGCCTGGACCTTCTTGAGGGATGCCACGACCTCGGCGACGCCCTCGGCAGATAGTCGGACTCGCACATCAGGGGTGGCCATCGGTTGACCTGCCTCTCAGGATATCGGGCACGGCCGGCGGCCGCGGTCGCGATCCCTTGGCGCTGTGCGGTGCCAGGACGCACCAGCAGAGGAATCGATGGCGATAGTCCTGCAGCGCCTGCTCGCGCATCAGCCGGCGGTAGGATGCGAGGGCGACTCGGAGCGGCCAGCGGACGATCCGCTCGGCTTGGTCGTGGTCGCCCGCGGCGAGCTCTCCGACGAGTTCGGTCCAGGGGCCGTACCGGCCGGGGGTACCTGGTTGTTTTCGGGGTTCGGGATCGCCTCGGTGGAGGATGTCGTCGAAGTCCACAAAGAGACGATCCCGCTCTCGAAAAAAGAGACCAGCAGCGACAGGACCAGACTTCGCACCTCCGCCTTGTCCCTGGGGTCACGCAGTTGGCCGAGGAAGTGGGCGGTCTCTTCGCCCATCTGCCGGGTCCAGGCCTCCCCGGAGTCCCGGTCCCGAGGTGCGAGGTCCTCCGGGACCAGGAGGCACCCGAGTAGGTCGAGGATCACGCCGCTTTCGATCGTGACCTCGAGCAGCCGTCGAGCGAAGGCCTCGGGGCTCTCGCCGGGCTCCATGACCACCTCGTCGATGCGGGCACGCTTGATCAGGGACAGGAACCGGAAGTCCTGCTCCACGGTGGACTCGCGCAGCGGCAGAAACGTGCGGCCGCCAATCGTATGCTTCTCGCTCATCATGCGATCCTGATCAGCCGGTAGTGCGGCTCGTTCGGGTGGTTGGAGGCGTCGGATTCGATGTCGCCGGTCAGCGTGAAGCTCGAGTACTCGTCCGAGATGAACCCGATCGCCCCGTCTGCGCGGACCGACGCGCGCCAGATCTCGCACTCGTACTTGGGGCCGCGGGCGGGATCACCGATGAACCGCAGGTACCCCTTGATCGAAGTCTGGTTCATGCCGCAGATCGTCGGCAGGGCGATCGTCCCGTAGGTGAAGTCGACCTCGATGTCCGTACCGTCAGTGATGTCACCGCCCTCGACGATGTAGATGCGGCCTGTCACCGCATCGACCTTGTAGTCGTCGTCCTCGACATAGGTCGGGGTGCCGCCGGTTCCCGTGACGGCCACGAGGCTCACCTGGCGCATCGACAGCGGGTAGTAGCGGCCCTGCAGGATGTCTGCGATCGCCTCGGCGGTCACGGTCGACCCGGTCTGCGACAACGTCGCCGTGTCGCCGAACAGGGCCATGGCGAGGTTCTCCTTGGAGAACTCGTCGCCCACGATGCGGATCGCGAGCGTCGTGCGCAGCACGTCTGAGGCAATCAGGTCGGCCGACTTGACAGCGCTCGAGTACTTCTTGATGTCTTCGCTGGTGGGGGTGATCTCGAACGTGGGGCAGTTGCCCAGGAACAGTTCACCGGTGCGCACACCGCTGCTGTCGAAGCGGTCGAAGTAGATCTTGCCCCTGCCGAGCAGGATGTTATTGCCGTTGACGACCTCGGGCATGGTTTCCTCCCTATCAGGTCAGGCTTTCCGCGTCATCGGCGCGGGTCTGGTACTCGATCCGGAACGTCTGCGTGGCCCGGCAGAACGAGGTCTCGCCCTGCTCGTACTCGAACTTCGTGCCGGCCTCGTCGGCGGGCTGATTCGCGAGCCCGTCGAAGGTCCAGGCGGCGCCCAGTGCCTTCGTTGCCCAGGCAAGGATGGGATCGGCCGCCTTGTCGGGCTCGGCGCCCGCGCCGGCCTTCGTGATGACCTCGACGTTGAGGAGAAGCGACCGCCGGACGACGGGACCGCGGCTCGCGCCGCCTGCGCGGTAGTCGCGCATCGTCTCGACCGTCTCGGCGGCCTGATAGACGGTGAGCGCCGGGAGCTGGTCGGCGCTCGGGGAATCGAGCCGCGTGCGGACGGGCACCGGCACGCCGGAGGGCGCCCCAGTGGCGAGCGCGGCGACGGCCGAAACGACGAGTTGCTCGCGGATCGTGCTCATGGCTTCCTCAATGCGATGCGGGTCATGGCCCCGTCTCCGTAGGACAGGA
>JAHIYU010000174.1 GCA_018814885.1 bacterium
CGCCCTCGGGCAGCTGGATGGCCGCGTCGGCCAGGTAGGCGGCGAAGGCCGCGGCGGGCCCCTGCTCGCGGCTCAGGGCGGCGAAGGCGCGGTCGGCGTCGAGCAGGTCGTCGAGGGTGGCGGGTGTCTCGTCCTTCATGAAGCCGATCGCCACCAGGGCGATGACCAGCACGACCAGGTATCCGATGAGCGATCTGCGCGACATGGCGGTCCTTTCGGGTAGAATGTCCACTGCGCGCCATGCTACACGATAGGCCGGATCGCGCCAACTCCCACGGGATGCGCCGCATAGGGCCTTGACACTCCCCCCGGAACCGTATTACTGTATTATGCAACTAATACACTGGTCCCACGTATCTACCCCCGACGCGCGAAGAAGGGAAGGATCTCGCATGTTCATCGTCCTGAGTCCCAACAGCGGGGTGCCGGTCTATCGGCAGCTGATCGAGCAGATCAGGCTGCAGGCGACCGGCGGCCGGCTGGCGCCGGGCGACGAGATGCCGTCCACGCGGATCCTGTCCGCGCAGCTGGGGGTGAATCCGATGACCGTGAGCAAGGCCTACGCGAGCCTGGAGCAGGAAGGCGTCCTGGAGCGGCGTCCCGGCAGACCGCTGGTGGTGAAGACCCTGGCGCCCGAACAGGCGCGCCGCAAGAAGCTGGAGCAGATCCGCGAGAGCCTCTCTCCCGCCGCGATCACCATCAGACAGCTCGGCGTCACGCCGGACGAGGCCGTGGACATCCTGCGCGAGATGCTGGACAAGGCGAACGATCCCGAGGAGAAGCGATGATGGCTGTCCTGGAATTCGAGAACATCGTCCGCGCCTACAAGAGAGGCGTCAACGTGCTCGACGGCGTGTCCTTCGCGGTGAACGAGGGCGAGGTCGTGGGCCTGCTCGGCCGCAACGGCGCAGGCAAGACAACGCTGATCCGCATCGCCATGGGCATGATCGAGGCCCAGCGGGGCGGCGTCCGCGTCTTCGGGCTGGATCCGCGACGCGATCCGCTGGCGGTCAAGCGCCGCATCGGATACGTGTCGGAGGAACAGGTCCTGCCCGGTTTCATGACCATCGGCGACGTGATCCGCCTGCACCGCGGGCTGTTCCCCGGCTGGGACGACCTGATGGCCGAGGGACTCTGCGGCCGCTACGGGCTCGACTGGAACGAGAAGATCAAGAGCCTGAGCAAGGGCCAGGCGCGGCAGGTGGCGCTGCTCTGCGCCGTATCCCACAAGCCCGAGCTGTTGGTCCTGGACGAACCCGCCGGCGGCCTCGATCCCGCCGCCCGGCGCGACTTCCTGGAGACCTCGATCCAGCTGCTGAACGAGGCGGGATCCACCATCCTGTTCTCGTCCCACCACATGAGCGACGTGGAGCGCATGGCGGGCCGCGTGGTGATGCTGCACGACGGCAAGGTGCTGCTCGACGACACGCTGGACGAATTGCAGGAGAACTTCGCCCTGGCGATCGTGCCCCACGCGGACGGCCGGTCGGCGGCGTTGCAGGGGCTGCCCGAGTGCCTCGGCGTGCGCGACCGCATCGAGGGCCTGCATGCGGTGCTGCGACTGGATCCGGACAAGGCCCGCAGCGCCGTGGAGGGCCGCCTGGGCATCCGCGGGGGCCGCTACGCCCGTCTCGGCCTCGAGGAGATGTTCATCGAGATCGCGGAGGGCCAGTCGTGAACCGCCTGCTGCTGCGCCGCGACCAGGGCACGGATAACCTGCTGATGCCCGCGTTCATCGGCCTGGGCGTGGCCCTGGTGCTGCGCGCCTTCGCGGACGCCGAGAATGCCGGCCCACTGTACAGCCCGGACAACCCCGGCGTGATCTGGTTCATACACAACTTCATCGTCTGGTCCATGTTGCTGGCGGGGCTGATCGGTTCGCACTTCTGGCTGAGGTCGTCGCGTCTCAATCTGGCGCTGCCCCTGTCGGCGCGCGCCCTCTGGCTGACGCGCATGACGGCCATCTGCATCGGTTGCGGGGTGATCGTGCTCGTGCTGGCCCTGGTCCACGGCGTGTCCTACGCGCCGGACCGGGGACTGTTCGTCCATGGAGTGGTCTGGCTGGGATCCCTGCGCATGGGCTCGGTCTTCCTGCTGATGCTGATGCTGCTGCAAGCGCCCGAGCCCCGCCTGCGCAAGCTGGAGACGACCGCCTGGTACATCGCCTACACGATCATCATCTGGCTGCTCTGCGCGCTGTTGCTGCTGCTAGGCCCGCGCAGCGCCTGGCTGGCCGCGCCGGTTCTCGCCGCGGCATCGCTGATCGGCCGGCGGACCTGGCGGCACCTGCCGCGCGCCTTCCTGCTCGAGGCCTCGGAGTCCGACCACGGCTTCGCCGGCGACCCGCTGGCGCCCGGCCCGACCTGGACCGTGGAGACGCCCCGTCCCGGGCACGGGGCCGCGACGTTCCCGCGCAACGGCCACTCGCGCGCGCTGCTGCACCGGACGCTGTTCCGCCTGATGCACAACCACTGGCTCGGCTGGCTCTTCGGCATCATGCTGGTGATCTACGGCCTGATCATGACGATCTACTACGTCAGGGGCCGCGACCCGTTGATGATGCTGTTCTACTTCTTCATGTTCGCCTACGGGTCATGGAACCAGTCCCTGCTGCGGATCCATCCCGTGGACGCCTGGCCCGTCTCGCGGCGCCTGTTCTTCGCCCACGCCATGTTGCCCCTGGCGGTCATGTACCTCGCGGGCGCGGGCCTGGGCCTGGCGATCCAGCAGACTCGAAGCAGCCCGCCGGCGATGGTCCATTACGAGCGCGGTCTGGTGGAGGTCCCCTACGAGTTCCGCGAGATCGCGCCGGACGGCGCGCCTCGGGCCGTCACCACCCCGTGGGGCGAGACTCACATGCCGACGGGCACACGCATACTCCCGTGGAGCGACGCGGTGGTCTACAACCCCTATGAAATCGCCCACGACACCTCGATGCGGCTGGACGCCCTGCAGATCGACCGTGCCGTGGCTGCGGTGCACGGCGGCCCGCCCCCCGATCCGGCGCGGTACGCAGACCTGGAGATGAACGGCGCGCAGGGCGCGGCGGCTTGCTGCAGCGGTTTCGACCTGCAGGATTCCCGTGGCCGCGGCTCCGAGCTGCGCGCGAAGACCTTCGCCCTGCTGGTGGCGGTCTTCTGCCTGGTCGGCATCCCCCTGCTGCTGCTGGGCACCCTGTCCCTCGACCCCCGGGCGCTGGAGTGGGTGCGCACCCGGGCCGCCCTCGCCGCCGCCATGGTGCCGCTCGGCCTGTTCGCGGCCCTGCTGCTCATGTCGGCCTTCTCGGACGTCGGGACCTGGGCGCAGGCGGCCTGGCTGATGATCACGCTCCGCAGGGCGGCCGAGTCCCTGCCCCTGTCGGCCGGCCAGTGCTGGACCGGCGTCGCGGCCGTCCTGGCGCTCTGCTACCTGATCATGCAGGAGCGGTTCGCGCGGCTGGAGGCCTCGCATGCCCTGGTGAAGAAGAAGCAGCAGGAGAACTACTAGCAGGCGGCGGCCGCCCCCCTGTTGACCGTCGCGACGAACGGGCGTATCATGCAATCCACCCGTCAATCGGCCATCCGGTCCCCGCGGCCGGGTGGTTTCTTTTGCTCACCTTCGCGCGGCGCCGCGCGGGTGTCCCACCAACCCCCGGAGCGAGCAGCACATGTCCGCCACGACACCCGGCACGAGAACGTCGGTCTTCAGGATGTTCCCCGGCGCCTTCTGGTCGGCCAACGTCATGGAGATCTTCGAGCGCATGGGCTGGTACGGCTTCTACGCCGTGTCGAGCATCTACCTGACCGCAGAGATCGCCGACGGCGGGCTGGAATTCACCAGCGAGGACCGCGGCGTCATCCAGGGCGTGGTGACGTTCTTCCTCTACCTCTTTCCCGCGGTCTTCGGCGCGCTGGCCGACCGCTACGGCTACAAGGCCATGTTCCTGGCCTCGTGCGTGGTGATGGCGCCCGCTTACGTCCTGCTGCAGTTCCCGACCTCGTTCTGGGGCTTCTTCGCCGTCTACTTCCTGGTGGCCATCGGCCACGGCATGTTCAAGCCGGTGGTGATCTCGACGGTCGCCAAGACCACCGACGAGAAGACAGGGTCGATGGGCTTCGGCATCTTCTACATGATGGTCAACGTGGGCGGTTTCCTGGGCCCCATCGTGGCCGGCATCGTGCGCGGCTGGAGCTGGACCTACGTCTTCTGGGCCTCGGCGATCTGGATCGGATTCCTGGCCCTGACCTGCGTGCTGTTCTACCGCGATCCGCGCAGCGCGGCCGATCGCGAGCTGTCGGAGACACGCAGCCTCGGCGAGGTGATGAAGGGCATGGTCGGTGTGGTCGGCAACGGCCGCTTCTTCCTGCTGATCTCGGGCGTCCTGACCGTGCTGGTCATGGGTTCGAAATGGTGGCCCTTCGGCCTGATCGCCCCCATCGCGGCGGGCTGGATCGCGCTGAACCTGCTGATCGACGTCGGGCTGCGGGCGGGCGGACGCCGACCCGGCGAGGGCGTCTGGCTGCTGCAGCCCATGCAGGTGGGCGAGGGCCGCTACATGGTCTTCTTGCTGCTGATGGCCGGATTCTGGACCAGCTTTAACCAGATCTTCCTGACCCTGCCCGAGTACATCCGCGACTACGGCGACACCACCGACATGATCAGCGCCCTGACGCCGGCGGCCGGTTGGATCACCGGTCTCTTCGAGTCGCTGGGCGTCTCGACCGCCAACTGGAGCCAGGGCGTGCTCGAGAACGGCCAGATCAAGCCCGAGCACATGATCAACCTCAACGCCTTCGGCATCATCGTCGGCCAGGTGGCCATCTCGTGGTTCATGCGCAACGTGAAGCCGCTGAACACGATCATCAACGGCGTGGTCGTGACGGTGATCAGCTTCCTGGTCTTCATCCTGGGCATGAGCGGCTGGATCATCGTGGCCGCCATCCTGGTCTTCTCGGTCGGCGAGATGATGGCCAGCCCCAAGAGCAAGGAATACGCGGGCCGCATCGCGCCGCCTGGCAAGGTCGGCATGTACATGGGCTACTTCTACTGGTGCACGGCCCTGGGGCATCTGTTCGGCGGGCTGCTGTCGGGCGTGATGTACGGTTACTTCGGCCCCGTCGAGCGCGGGGGCATCGACAAGCCCGACGTCATGTGGATCGTCTTCGCGTTTCTCGCGGCATCGACCGCCGTGGGACTAGTGGCCTACGATCGCTGGATGAAGGCGCACCCGGTGCGGGGCTCGTGAAGTACGCGAGACCCCTGGTCCGCGGCGAGCTGATCCGCCGCGAGAAACGCTTCCTGGTCCACGTGCGTCTCGACGCAGATCGTCCGGAAGAGGGCCGCGTCGTCGTCGCCCACACCAACGACACCGGCGCCATGCTCGGCTGCAACACGCCCGGCAGCCCGGTCTGGCTGTCCCCCGCCAACGACCCAAAACGGAAATTGAAATGGACCTACGAGCTGATCGAGACCGGCGGCGTGCTGGCGGGCATCAACACGTCCGTGCCCAACCGGCTGGCGCAGGAGGGCATCGAGGACGGCGCGATCGCCGAACTGCGGGGCTACGACCGGCTGCGGCGCGAGGTGCGCTGCGGGGAGAACTCGCGGATCGACCTGCTGCTCGAACGCGGCGACGACGACGCGCCCGAACGCTGCTGGGTGGAGGTGAAGAACGTGACGCTGGTCGAAAACGGCACGGCCCTCTTCCCCGACGCGGTGACCGCGCGCGGACGCAAGCACCTGCGCGAGCTGGCGGCCCTGGCGGCGGCCGGCGACCGGGCGGTGATGCTCTACGTGGTCCAGCGCGCGGACGCGGCCGCCCTGGCGCCGGCGGACGACATCGACCCGGCCTACGCGCAGGCCCTGCGCGGGGCGGTCGCCGCGGGCGTGGAGGCGATCTGCTACCGGGCCGACGTCACGACCGCCGAGATCGGGCTGGCGCGCCGCCTGCCGGTAATCCTATGATCCCGCCGGAGGCACCCATGACCCGCACACCCGACATCCGCATCGGCGTGAGCGCCTGCCTGCTGGGCGAACGCATCCGTTACGACGGCGACGCCAGGCCCCACGCCTGGGTGCGCGACGTGCTGCCGCGTCATGCCCTGATCGTGCCCGTGTGTCCCGAGTCCGAGCTGGGCATGGGCGTGCCGCGCGAGCCGGTGGACCTGCTGGGCGAACCGGCGGCGCCCCGCATGGTCGGCGCGGCCTCGGGCGAGGACTGGACCGTGCGCATGAACGCGTGGTGCCGGCGGCGCGTCGCGGAGCTGCTGGCCGAAGGCCTGGACGGGTTCGTGCTCAAGAGCCGGTCGCCCAGCTGCGGCGCGGGCAGCGCGCCGGTCCATCCCGCGGGCGGCGGCGAGCCGCCGCGCGGCGAAGGACTCTTCGCGCTGGCCCTGCGCGAGTCGTGTCCGGACCTGCCGGTGGTCGAGGACGAGGACCTCGACGGCAAGGCCGGGCGCGAGACGTTTCTCGAGCGGGCGCGCGGGCACGCGGAGCGACGAAAGGGTCAGGAATAGTCGATCGCCACCGCGATCATCAGGAAGATCGCCGACAGGGCCATCAGCAGGCCGAACAACGGCACCATGAAGCGGATCCAGCGGCCGTAGGGGATCTTCGCGAGCGCCAGCATGGCCATCAGGATGCCGCTGGTGGGGATGATGGTGTTGGAGAAGCCGTCGCCGCAGGTGAAGGCCAGGACGGCGGTCTGGCGCGTGATGCCGATGATGTCGGACAGGGGCGCCATCAAAGGCACCGTCACCGCGGCCTGCCCCGAGCCCGACGGCACCAGCAGGTTCAGCGACGACTCGAAGCAGAGCATGCCGATCGCCGCCACGTAGCGCGGCACGTGAAGCAGCATGGACGCGGCGCCGTGCACGATGGTATCCATGATCTGGCCGTCGGAGAGCACCACCTCGATGCCGCGGGCGACCCCCACCACCAGCGCCGCCACCACCATGTCGCGCATCCCCGCCACGAACGCCTCGACGGCCTCGCCCAGGGGCAGGCGGGCCAGCGCCCCCGCCACGATGCCCATCAGGAGGAAGCCGCCGGCCATATCGGCCATCCACCAGCCGAAGCGTTGCGTGGCGAAGAGGATGAAGGCGAAGAGCAGCGTGCTGGCGACCAGGATCGCCCGGTGGCGTCCGGTGCAATCCTCGCCGTCGGAGGACGCGTCGATCTCGAACGCATCGTCCGGCATGAACGAGGCCGACGGGTCGGCCTTGATGAGCCGGCCGTAGCGCAGCGTGTAGAGCAGCGCCGTGGTGAAGGCGCAGGCGTACAGGGCCAGCCGCAGCGGCATCCCGCTGTAGAGCGGCAGCTCGGCGATACCCTGGGCCACGCAGACGGTGAAGGGATTGGTCGTAGACGCGGCGAAACCCACCTCGGCCGCGACCAGCACGAGCGCCAGGCCGTAGATGCGGTCGTAGCCCAGGCGCTTGCTCACCAGCAGGAAGACGGGCACCAGGGGGATGAACTCCTCCCCCATGCCCAGGGTCGAACCGCCCACCGACAGGACGAACATCAGCGCCACGGTCAGCGCGGGGCCCGAGCCGCCGAATCGACGCAGCAGGCGCGTCAGCCCGGCAGTGATCACGCCGGTCCTCTGCAGGATGCCGAAGACCCCGCCCACGATGAAGATGAAGAAGATGATGTCGGCCTGCTTCTCCAGGCCGCGCGGGATGGCGGTCAGGAAGCCGTGCAGGCCGACGGGCGAGGCCTTGCCCGCCGCCTCTGCGTCCTCGAGACCAAGCAGCAGGTTCATGACGCCGAAGTGCTTTTCCAGCTTCTGGTAGGTGCCGGGGACGAGCAACGTGCGCTCGTGCCCCTCCACCACGGCCGTGCGCCGCTCGTAGGTGCCGGACGGAACGACGTAGGTGAGCAGCGAGCAGACGAAGATGACGCTCGCGAGCAGCACGAAGACATGGGGGATCTTGAGCTTGGGTCGGGCCATGTGCGGCACCCTACACGAACCTCAGACGACTTTCCAGCACTCTCCGTCGCCGAGGATCTTCTCCATCTCGATCTCGTCGTTGACGGGGATGCCGTAGTTGCCGATCAGCGGTACGCCGGGCTTGAGCCTGCGGATGTTCTCCATGCCGTTGACGCGGATGTCGGTGATCCGGAAGCCTCGCCGCTGGAAGAAGCGCAGGCTGTCGAGGTTGTCGTTGGTGGTGATCAGCCAGATCTTGCGGCAGTCGCCGGCGCGCGCCGCCTTCTCCACGGCCTCGAGCAGGGCCGTGCCCACGCCGCACCACTGGCACAGGGCGTCCAGGGTCACCAGTTCGCATTCGCCGTCGGCGATCTTGAAGGTGGCCAGGCCGACGCGCTCGGTGCCCTCCATGGCGATGAACCCCGGCAGCTCGACGGGCTGGTGCACGACATCGCGACTGACGACCGTCTCGCCGCCGAACAACAGCTCGGTGCGCTCGCGGACCCAGTTCCGGTCGCTCGTGGAGAGTGTGGTCACCAGCATCGGGTTTCCTCGCGTGGATGAACCGGCATGTTCGGGATATATCCGACTCGACGAGGCCCTAATGTGGTGAGGGGGTCGGGGTGGGTCAAGTCCGGCGGGTGAGCGGCGCCCGCTCTCGTCCTAAGGTGCGCGCAACGACTTCCCCGCCAGCCGTTTGCGCGCGGGAGAGGTCAGTCCTCCCCTCTCAGGTAACCGGCCACGTACTCGGGCAAGGCGTCCGGATCGGTCTCGCGCTCGCTCAGCAACGTATGGCAGGCGTCGCAATCCTGGCTGATGCAACGGCCAACCTCGCTGACGTGCATCTCGTCGTGGCAGCGGAAGCAGCCGGTGTCCGCCATCTCGCCGTCGATGTCCATGTGCCCGAGGTTGCTGGCGTAGGTGCCCCAGGTGATGGCCATCCCGGGAAAGACGTTGCGCTCGAGGATGTCCGCGATCTGCATCGCGGCCCCGGGCAGGGCCGCGCGCAAGGCGGACAGTTCCTCCGGGTGATCCCGCGTGTACGCTTCGGTCAGGTAGTCGGCGATCAGCCCGGCGGTATCCTCGCCGGGTACCACGTCCTGCAGCGCGCGCTCGGCTGTCTTGCGCAGCCAGGGTACGCCGCGGTCGAGCAGTCCGGCGGCGAAGGCCTCGTCCAGGGCCTGTCCGGGCGCCTCGAAGATGTGGGTGGGACGGTTGTGGCAGTCGATGCAGTCCATGACGCGCCACTCGCCCTCGTCCGCGCCGGACTCCGCGTCCTCCAGCGCGTAGGTGATCTCCCCGTCCGGCGTCTTCTGGACCACCTCGACGATCACCTGGCGCTTCTCGTCGACGGCGCGGTAGCGCACCTCGTTGGCCGGGTCCACGTGCCAGTGGACACCCGTGGCGCGGACGCCGGGCTGCGGATGCCCGCCCACCTTCATGACCAGCGACGACAGGCTCCGCGTGTTCTCCCGGTCGGGCTCGGTATGCTTCCGCGTGATGAGCTTCGAACCGTGGAACTTGGTGGGCCAGTGGCACACCTCGCACGTCTCGCGGGCGGGACGGAGATCGTGGACGGGCGCCGGGATGGGCCGGCTGTAGGTGCCGCCCAGGACGGCCACAACCTGCCGCAACCCGGAGATCTTGGCCTTCACGAACCACTGGGCGCCGGGGCCGATGTGGCATTCGACGCATTCGACGTTGGCGTGCGGCGAACGCTCGTAGGCCACACCCTCCGGCTTCATGACCTCGTGACAGACCTTCATGCAGAACTCGGAGGAGTCGGTGTAGTGGTAGGCCTCGTAGCCGAAGCTGGTGAACACGATCATGCCCAGCACCGCCAGCAGGCCCACCAGCGCGGCCTTGCGCCAGAACTCGGCGCCGCCGATCTCGACCGCCGAGGTGCCGGCCTTGCCGAGCCGGCGCCGGCGCCGGTGTACGAGGGTGCCCAGCAGGATCATCACGATCCCCGCCACCAGCAGGCCGGGCAGCAGCATGAAGGTGATCATGCCGACGTACGGGTTGGCCGCTCGGTTCAGGAATGCGTTGTACAGGTTGATCAGCAGGGCCATGAAAAGCAGGGCCACGGCGACGAGGCTGACGACGCTCCCCAGGGTGGTGATCCAGTTGGAGTAGAAGAAGGGGAGCCGGCCCTTGAACCAGGATCCGAGATTGCCCAGCATGCTGCCCTGTTTTTCGTCGCTCATGGAGACCCTCTCCGATCGGGGCGCGCGGTGGCTTGTTCGGGAGATGGGTCAATGATGCACGACGAGACGGGGGCGGTCAATGCCGCCCCCGTCCTACCGGATCACTTGACCAGCATCATGCGCCGCGTTTCGACGAATTGCGGCGTCTGGATGCGATAGAAGTAGAGACCGGAGGCCACCCTCGAGCCACGCTTGTCGCGCCCGTGCCAGATCGCGGCGTGGCGCCCGGCGGGCAACTCGCCGTCGACCAGGGTGGCCACGCGCGAACCGTCGAGCGCGTAGACCGACAGGCTCACGCGCCCGCTCGACGGCAGGTCGAAGCGGATCGTCGTGGAGGGGTTGAAGGGATTGGGGTAATTGGGGTACACGCGGAACGCCAGGGGAACGCCGGACGCCTCGGGATCCTCGACGGCCGTCGTGTTCTGCTGGACCTGGATGCGCTGGTCGACGGGCAGCGACAGGAGCAACTGGCGCACCCCGGTGGGCCAGCGGATCTCGAGGGAGTCCACCACGGTCGCGGCGCCGAGGCCGAACTCGACCGTCAGCGAGCCCTGGGACAGGAAGCCGGAGCCTCCGTCCACGTCCCGCGTCATGCTCAGACCGCCGGCCACGCATTTGACGACCGCGCCGATGGCGACCGTGTTCTGGTCCAGGGAAACCAGGTCCACATGTAGCCAGTGGTTGTCCGTGGAGTCGGCCACGTCGTTGCGGAACAGCTTGTTGGGATAGCCCGTCATGGTGGCCAGGTAGAGGTCCAGGTCGCCGTCGCCGTCGTAGTCGGCGCAGGAGACGCCGTTGGTGCTCTTGTCGTCGCTGATGTTCAAACCGTTGTCGGGCGCGACGCTGGAGAAGAGCCAGCCGCCCTCTTTCTGCAGGTCGGGGCCGTCGTTGCGGAACAGGAAGTTGATGGCCGGATCGCTGTCGATGTTCCAGTGGGTACCCTGGAAGAGGTCTAGGTCGCCGTCGTTGTCGTAGTCGAACCAGACGACGCCCGCGCCGTACTGGCCGTCGTCCAGGCCGATGTCGAACAGGGGGGCGATGTCGACGAACGCGTGGACGCCCGGCGTCGAGACGTTGTGATAGAGGGCGTTGGGACCCTGGTTGGCCACGTAGAGGTCCAGCTTGCCGTCGTTGTCGAAATCGCCCCACATGCAGCCGGTGCTGCTGAAGGTGTTGTCGAGTCCCACGTCGGGAGCCACGTCGGTCCAGAGCCATTCGCCGGGGTTCATCGGGTCCTCGCCGTCGTTGCGCAGCAGGCGGTTCGGCGTGAGGTCGAAGTTGGAGATGTAGAGGTCGGGATCGCCGTCCCCGTCGTAGTCCGCCCAGGCGCAGGCCATGGTGTACCTGTCGTCGCCGATGGTCGCGCCGTCCAGCGGCGCGACATTGGTGAAGAGCCATTCGCCGGGATTCAGCGGATCCTCGCCGTCGTTGCGGTACAGGCGGTTGGGACCGCTGTTGCAGAGATAGAGATCGACGTCGCCGTCCTGGTCGTAGTCGCGCCAGGAGCAGCTGCGGCCGCTGCCGGGATCGTCCGTGCCGGTCTGGACGCCGATGTCGGTGAAGACCCCGCCGCCGTCGTTGCGGTACAGCCGGTTGGGCGCGTCGTAATCGGGGTTGACCTGCATGTTGACCATGTAGAGGTCCAGGTCGCCGTCGCCGTCGAAGTCGGCCCAGGCCACGCCCTGGCTGTAGTCGTCGTCGTCGAGAGGCGGCGTGGTGACGTCGGGGAAGAGCCAGCTGTCGGGATCGCCCGGATCCTCGCCGTCGTTGCGGAAGAGGTGGTTGGAGGAATCCGCGCCGCTCTGGTACGAGATCCGGTTGGAGATGTACAGGTCGTGGTCGCCGTCGCCGTCGTAGTCGCCCCAGGCCGTGCCGCGGCCGTTGCCGTCGTTGCCCACGCCGGAGCCGTCCGCGGGCGAGACGAGCACCCACGGAGACGACGTGACCAGCACCGTCTGGTCGTAGCCCGCGGGCGGATCCTCCAGGTTGCCCACGGAATCCTCGGCGACCGTGTAGAAGAAGTACTCGCCGAGTCCGTTGGGGAGCCCGAAGAGGATGGGGCTGCCGTCCGACGAGGACGCGTAGTACTCGAAGCTCACGCCCTCGGCATAGCGGTAGTAGAGGTCCACGCGCGCCACGCCGCTCACGTTGTCACCGGCCGAGAACGGGATGTCGAAAGGCAAACCCTGGAAGACGATCTCGATGGGCAGCACTTCCGAGACGGGCGGGCCGCCGTCCTGGGTCGTGGTGGCCGTGCCGGACCAGCGCGAGACCAGCATCTCGTCGTCGCGGGCGCGAACGCGGTAGAAGCCGGTGAACCCGTCGGCCAGCCCGTTGAACACGTAGGTGGTGTCGGGGATCCAGGCGCTGGTGTCGCGGATGTTGGCGAAGACGGGATCGTCGCCGACCTGGACCTGGTAGGCGGTGGCGCCGCTGGCCGATTCGTCGCTCCAGGCCACGACCACGGAATCGCCCGCCGTGAAGACGGGCAGGGCGGCGATGACCGGGATGTCCGGGCCGGGTTCCATCACGGTGAGGCGCTGGTCGGCGCCGACGTCGAGAAGGGTCTGCACGATGCCGGACGGCCAGCGGATCTCGACCGTATCGGCCTGCGTGGCCGAGCCCAGGCCGAACTCGACGGTCAGCGTGCCCTGCGACACGAATCCGGAGCCGCCGTCGACCTCGCGAATCATGGCGGCGCCGGCGGCGATGCAGCGCACGCGCGCGCCGATGGCCGCCGTGTTCAGGGTGCGGGAGACCAGGTCGAGATGCAGCCACCGGTTGGTCAGGGTGGCGGGGACATCGTTGCGATACAGCTCGTTGGCCAGGCCGGTCATGTTGCACAGATAGATGTCCAGGTCGCCGTCCCCGTCGAAATCGGCCCAGCTCGTACCGGTGGTGTTGGCGCCCGAGCCGACCCCGTAGCCGTTGGCCGGCGCGTCGTTCACGAACAGCCATCCGCCGGGTCCGCCCGCGCCGTCGTTGCGGAAGAGCAGGTTCGGCACCCAGTCGCCCTGGGGATTGGTCCAGTGGTTCCCCACGTACAGATCCAGGTCGCCGTCGTTGTCGTAATCCCCCCAGGAGCAGCTCCCGCTGTAGTTGCCGTCGGCGAGGCCGTTGCCGATGGCGGCGCCGACCTCCTGGAACAGCTCGCTACCCGGCACGCGGTGGTAGAGCCTGTTGGGGCCCTGGTTGGTCAGGTACAGATCCAGCCAACCGTCGCCGTCATAGTCTCCCCAGGCGCAACCCAGCCCGTTCTCCGAGTCCGCGACGCCCATGGCGGCCGCCACGTTGGTGAAGAGCCATTCGCCGGGATTCTCCACGTCCTCGCCGTCGTTGCGGAAGAGGGCGTTGGCGCCGCTGTTGTAGTTGGCCAGGTAGAGATCGGGATCGCCGTCGTTGTCGAAATCTCCCCAGGCGCAACCCATGGTGTAGCGGTCGTCGCCGACACCGGTGCCGTTGGCGGGAGCCACATCTGTGAACATCCAGTTGCCCGGCTGCCAGGGGTTCTCGCCGTCGTTGCGGTAGAGGTGGTTGGGGCCGTCGTTGCACAGGTAGAGGTCGAGATCGCCGTCGCAGTCGTAATCGACCCAGGCCACGGACCGCGCGCTGTCGTCGTCGTTGGTGCCGGTGGCGGGACCGATGTCGGTGAACACGCCCGCGCCGTCGTTGCGGAAGAGGTGGTTTGGCGCGGGGCTGCCGACGTTCATGTTGCCCTGATAGAGATCGAGGTCGCCGTCGCCGTCGAAGTCGCCCCAGGCCACGCCCTGCCCGTAGCCAGCGTCGCTCATGACGCCGGTGGTCGTGTCCAGGAACAGCCACGAGTCGGGGTTGCCCAGGTCCTCGCCGTCGTTGCGATACAGGTGGTTCGTGGCGTCGGCGCCGGTGAACCAGACGGGACGGTTGGTGATGAACAGGTCGGGCCGTCCGTCACCGTTGTAGTCGCCCCAGGCGGCGCCGCGGCCGTTGCCGTCGTTGCCCACGCCCGTGCCGTCGTCCGGCGCCACGTTGGTCCAGTAGGGCGGGGTGGTGATCACGGTGATGTCGGGTTCGGCCGGCGCCGCCTCGGCGTTGTCCAGGAAATCGCGGGCGATCGTATAGAAATCGTATTCGCCCACGCCGCCGGGCACGGTGAACAGGAACGGGCCCCCGTCGTCGATGGACTCGAACAGCAGCCAGTCGCCGTCGTCGAAGCGGTACCAGAGCTCGACGAACTCCACGCCGCTGCCGCCGTCTGTCGCCGCGAAGCCCACGTCGAAGGGCAGCGACTGTCGGGGGCTGGCCACGGACAGCGCGTTGGAGGACGGGAGGCCGTCGTCCTGGGTCGAGGCCACGCTGCTCGACCAGCGTGAAACGTAGCTCCCGGCATCCCGCGAACGCACGCGATAGTACACGAGCTGGCCGTCCGCCAGACCGGCGAACTCGTGGGTCAGGCCGGCGATCCAGCCGCTGGTGTCCACGAGTGACGCGAACTCGGTGTCCCCGGCGGCCTGCACCTCGTACTCCACGGCGCCGCTGGCCGACTCGTCGCTCCAGGACACCGTGTTCGTGGTGCCCGGGGTGAAGGGGGGCTCCGCCTGCAGGGCGGGCGCGTCGGGGCCGGGCTCCACGAACAGCAACACCTGATCGGCGGCCAGGGAGAACACCTCCTGCGTCTGGCCGGTCGGCCACGCCACGACCAGGGTGTCGATGGTCGTCGCCGCGCCCAGGCCGAATTCGGCCGCCAGCGTGTTCTGGCTGTGGAAGCTCTCGCCCCCGTTGATCTCCCGGATCTGGTGCACGCCGCCCGCCTTGACGGTCAAGCGGGCGCCGATCGCCGTGCAGCTCGAAGACTTGCCCGCCAGGTTCACGTGCAGGAAGTGGTTGGTGTCGGGATGGTCGTTGCGCACCAGGACGTTGGCGTGCCCGTTGTTCCAGTTCGCCAGATACACGTCCAGGTCGCCGTCGAGGTCGTAGTCGGCCCAGCACGCCGAAGCGCCTTCGCTCCCGTCGTTGGCCAGCAGCGTGTCGGCGGCATCTACGAAGAGCCACCCGCCGGGCTCGCCGAGGTCCGGACCGTCGTTGCGATAGAGACGGCTGTCCTGGGTGATCACGGCGTCGTCGAAGTTGACGACGTGGATGTCCAGGTCGCCGTCGTTGTCGTAGTCCACCCACGTGCACCCGCGGCCGTTGCCCGGGTCGGCGGTCGCGGTGATCGCCGCGATGTTGGTGAAGACCCCGCCGTCGTTCCGGTAGAGCAGATTGGCCTGGGCGTAGTTGGTCACGTAGAGGTCGAGGTCACCGTCGTTGTCCATGTCGCCCCAGGCGGCGCCGCGGCCGTAGCCGGCGTGCCCGAGATTGGCGGGAGTGGTGATGTTGGTGAAGACGCGCCGCGGGTCGTCGGGCTGGCCGGGATTCTCGGGATCGTTGCGCAGGAGCGCGTTGGGACCGTTGTAGTTGACGATGAAGAGATCCTGATCGCCGTCGTTGTCGTAATCGGCCCAGGCCGCGCCCTGGCTGTCGTACGTGCTGCCTGCGTACGTCGAGGCCGTCACGTCGGTGAAGAGCCAGAGCCCTGGTGCGTAGGGATCCCCGCCGTCGTTGCGCAACAGGATGTTGCTGACCGGATCGGTCATGTAGAGGTCGAGGTCGCCGTCCCGGTCGTAGTCGACCCAGGCGCAGGAATGCGTGGTGCGCGTGGAACCCAGGACCAGGCTGTTGGTGACATCGATGAAGATGCGGTCGGGATCCTCCGGCCATCCCGGTGTCGTGGGATCGTTGCGAAAGAGGTGATTCGCGCCCTGGGTGCTCGCCAGGTAGAGATCCAGATCGCCGTCGTTGTCGTAGTCGCCCCAGATGCCGACGCTCGAGACCTGGCTGCTGCCGATGCCCGTGCCGGCGGGGGCGACGTTCACGAAGAGCCATTGGCCGGGATTGCCCACGTCCTCGCCGTCGTTGCGGAAAAGCCGGTTGTTGCCGTTGTTCGCCACGTAGAGGTCGAGATCGCCGTCGTTGTCGAAATCGGCCCAGGTCGTGCCGTGGCTCGGCGTGAGATCTGCCAGCTCGGGGGTCGAGGCGTCGCTCCACTGGGCGGGGGCGCTGCCTGCGCACATCAGACACAGCAACGACACGCACCAAGAGGCGCGAACCGCGTTCCGGATCTCGTTCATCTCCGTATTCCTTTCCTCACAACACCCGGGGACGCAGATCGAGGGACTCCTGGATTATTATCGGCGTATTGAGCGATAAATGAACAGAAAAAATCACTAAACTTCAATATTGAAGTCGGATTCAATCCGTTATCGCTGCACCCGGTGAAGACTGTCCAGCACAAAGCTATACATAACACGAGGACGCGGCCAGAGGTCACAACATTCTCATGTAAAAATGGATCAGTGGAAATCCGCCTCCGTGAAGGGATGCAGCAGATATCGACTCGCGTACGCGACGGCGCCCCGGTAATCGATACCCATCTGCACCACCTCGCGATACTGCTCGACGGCGAGTTCGCGTCGATCCATCAGATCGTAGCAGTTACCCAGATAGTTGTGGACCCAGATCCGGATCTCGAACTGATCGCGTTGATCCGCGACATGCCCGCGCAACGCGCTGTTGAAGCAGGCCTCGGCCTTGTTGTAGAGACCCTTGCGCATGTTGACCAGACCGAGGTTGATCCAATTCATCGCCCCCTCGGGATCGGTTTCCTGCGCCTGCAGGCAACCCTGTTCAGCGACGTCGTAGAGACCCGAGGCCAGGAACCTTCCCGCGAGCCTCTGATGCGTCATGTCATGGGCCTGTTCGTCGGTCAGGGGATCACCCGGGACCATGAAGCCGCCCTGCACGAATTCGTCGCCGAGTCCTGCGATCTCGACGGCCTGGGGCTCGGCGTCTATTCCGCCCGGCTCGAACGCTGCGAACGTGAGCGTCCGCGGCGGGTCCTGCATCGCGACCTCGATGTCGTTGCCGACGGCCAGCACAACCTGCGAAGTGGGGATATTGCCGAACAGCCAGCCGGGATCTCCGGCGGGGATGCCCTTCTCGCGGACGAACTCGTCCGCCTCTGTCGCCGAGAACAGCGTGTGGCCCGGCATCAGCACCTGGGCGACCGACACGTCGACCGGCAGCCAGCCGTAGGGGGGCATCAGGATCTCGGCGTAACGGTGCCGGCCGCCCACCAGCCAGTTGGAAGTGACGGTACGGGCGGGAATGCCAAGGGCGCGGCACATGGCCACGTAGAGCTGGCTGAACTGACCGCAGTCGCCGCGTCGTCCGCGGAGCGTGCCGACGGTGTCCCGCTCCGGCGTGCCGCCGGGGACGAACTCCAGGTTCGCGACCATCCAGTCGAAGAGGAGCTTGGCGCGGCGATGGGGATTGACCTCCCCGTCCACGATGCTGCGCGCAGCCTTCAGGACCTCCCCGTCGGTCAGGATCAAGCCGCCGGCGCGGGTGAAACGGCGATAGAGGGCCGAGGATTCGTCATAGGGTTCGAGGCGGTCCGGATCGACCTCGGTCCGCACCTCCGAGAGGCTGGCGACAAAATCGTAGTGGAAGAGCAGGAGCTTGTCGTCCGGGACGGGTGTCACGTCCCAGTAGACGATGCGGTTGCCGTGGTCCTCGTCGACGATGATCTCCGCTGGCCGGGGTTCGATGTTGCGGATCCGAACTTGCTGCCCCGGACGATCGCCGGGCAGGGAGAGCCAGAGGCGGACGCGCGCGTCCGCATCGACCTGCACGATGTGGTCTATCACGTACCAGTAGCTGCCGGTGATCTCCCGCGCCTCCGCTCGCGCGACGGTCGGGGCCGCGCCCGCGGCGGCCAGGACGGCCAGTGCCGCCGACACCGGCCATGAGTTGCCGATTCGCATCTCCATCCTCCCTAGCCGTAGCCGATGAGCTCGGCCCAGATGATCAGCACGATGAGCGTCAAGCCGATCGCCAGGGCCGTGAAGCCGAAGATCCTGAACCACTTCGTCCGGTTCTCGGGCTGAGGATCGACCAGCAGGCCCTCGAGTTCGCCGGATACCACGAGATTCTCGTACTCGCGCGGACGGTCCTCCTTCAACTCCTCCAGGGGCACCCGGCGCGTGAAGATCGCCGGATCCATGGGGAACTTGTCCGGACGGAAATGGGTGTTGAAGAAGTGCACCGTGAAGATGAAGCCGGTCGCCAGCAGGGCCTCGTCCGAGTGGATGATCGTGGCGATGTTGATGAACGAACCGGGCAGCAGCCGCGTGAAGACCTCGGGGAACCACAAGGTCAAACCGGTGAAACCGATCATGGCCACGCCCCAGAAGACCGCGAAGTAGTCGAACTTCTCCCAGTAGGTCCAGCGGCCGTAGCGCGGACGCGGTCCCGCCCCGACGAACCACCTGAAGGTCTGCCCGAACTCGATCAGGTCCTGCTTCTTCGGCAGCATCGAGTTGTCGCCGAGCAGGAAGTCCTTCCAGCTCAGGCCGGACCGGCGCCGGCGCTGGTGGACGTCGGCCAGATGGCGCCCGAAGTAGAAGAAGGTCACGACCGCCGCGATGCGGTGGATCAGGCCCGCGCTCTCGAATCCGCCCAGGAAGTGGGAGATGGCCCGGGCCCACGGGAGGTACGAGAACTTCAACGTCATGCCGGTCACGGCGAGGCTGAGGAAGCTGATGATCACCAGGATGTGCAGGTTGCGCTGCACGACCGAGAACCGCTCGACCTCCTTCCTGCCCTTGGACTGCTGCCGGATCTCGCGGCCGTGCTTCATGGCCATGAACGACCGGGGCAGCCACATCAGGGTGTGCAGGCCGAAGAAGGCGAAGGTGCCGATCAGCAGGGTGGTCATGAGGCGCCAGGTCCAGAAGATGAACGGATACTTCTCGCGGTCGTGATGCGTGGCGTGGGGCAGGAAGTCGGCGAAGCGCTGGTGCGACCCCTCGTGGCACTGGGCGCAAGTGGCGACGATGTTCTCCCGCGAGATGGTCGAGGCGGGGTCGGCTTTAGGCAGTATGTCGTGGGAGCCGTGGCAGTCCTGGCACTTGGCCGTGGCCGTGAAGCCCAGATCCACGACCTTACCGTGGAAGGTCTCGAAGTACGACTCGGTGATGTCCTCGTGGCAGTGGGCGCAGTGCTGCACCAGGGCGAGCTTGAACCTGTTCAGCTTGGTGTTGCTGATCTCGTGCGAGGTATGGCAGTCGTCGCACATGGGCAGCTCGAAGCCGTCCCGGCCCTTCCCCGTGAAGTGGATGCTGGTCTTGAAGATCTCGAAGATGCCCTCGTGGCACTGCGAGCAGGTGGGCACGATGTTGCTGCGGTGGATGCTCGAGGCGGGGTCGCTCTGCCGGCGAACCGAGTGGGCGGTGTGGCAGTCGGAGCAGGTGGCCGCGACTACGAGCCCCTTGTCCTGCACGGCCCTGCCGTGGACGCTCGCCGAGTAGTTCTCCACCATGCCCCTGGCATCGCCCTCGTAGCGCTCGGCCGCCACGCCGCCGACGCCGTGGCACTCGCCGCAGAGCCCGGCGATTTTGCTCACGTAGGTGGGCGAGGTCGGATCCTGCTTCTTCTTCATGCCGTGGGTGCCATGGCAATACAGGCAGGTGGGCGCGTCGGGATCCCCCCGCGCGAGCAGTTCGCCGTGCGTACTGGCGGAGTATTCGGCCACCACCTCGGCGTGGCAGATGGAACAGTCGACGCTGTCCGCGACGGTGGCGCAGGGCCTCGCATGGGACGGCGTGGCACCCGTGTGGCACTGGGCGCAGGCCACCTTGACGTGTGCGGAGCCGGACGTTTCGGCGTGGTCGACGTAGAGGGACAAGGTCTCGCCCCCGCGCTGGATCGTCAGGTCGGGCTTGCCGTGGCAGTCCAGGCACTCGCGGTCGGCCATGCCTTCCTGGTAGAAGACCCGCCGGATCTCGTGGGGCTGGTGGCATTCGATGCAGACCGGCACCTTGTGCGGCTCGGCCTCCCACAGCTCGCCGGCGATCACCTTCTGATGCACCTGCTCGATGCGGCCGTGGCACTTCTGGCACGTCCGGGGCACGTTGCCGCGGAAGATTGTCGATTCCGGGTCCGTGTGCGGCAGCACGTCGTGGGCGGTATGGCAGTCTATGCAGACGGCCGTGATGGTCAGTCCGCGCTTGAACAGCCCTTCGCCGTGTATGCTCTGGGAATAGTGGGTGAGGATGCTGTCCTGGGGGATGTCGTACATCCGGGCGACCTTGGTGCCCTCCTTGTGGCAGCTGCCGCACATGATGGGGATGTTGAAGCGGTTCACCCTCGAATCGACGGCGGACGGGGGCAGGATGTCGTGCGCGCCGTGACAGTCCCAGCAGCGGGGGGCGTCGGGGTTTCCGGCCGCCACGGCCCGGCCGTGCAGGCTGTGATCGTAGATCGCGGCCACGTCGTCGTGGCACATGTCGCACGCGACGGGCTCGAGGTCCTCCGCGTGCTCGTCATCGAGACCGTCCAGATCGACGTGGCAGTCGATGCAGACCATGCCTTCGCGGCCGTGCACGGAGCGCTCGAACATGCCGAGATCGATGTAGAGGGAGACCACGCGATCGCCACGAATCTTGGTCAGTTCCTCATCCTCGTGGCAGATCAGGCAATCATCGATTTCCTGGGCCACGGCCACGCCGAACGTCAAGATCCCGACCAGGAGCAGGCAGGCGAGTCGGGCGAAGGCAGGAGTCATCTCGGAGCCCCCAGGTGACGGCGTGCAGTTAGTTTCGATACTTATTTACGAAAATTGCATGCCAAAATCCCCCCTGTCAACCGGACATTGATGTTACTGCCGAGCACGCGACGCCGTCGATGAAATAGATTGCCATCCGACGGCCAGGCACTAACCTACCCGGATGGCAAGCGTACGATCAGCAGCCTCTTCCCTCGTCATCACGGCATCGCTCCTGCTCATCCTCGCGTGCAGCGCGGCCCGCGCCGGCGAAGACCCGCCGCCAGCGGCCGACGACATGCATGAGCAGTGCTACTTCTACCACGGCTACGGCTACGGCACCGACGCCATTATCCATCCCCTGCGCATGTTGATCAACGGCGGATACGGGATCATGCAGCTCTCCAACCGCCACAACCGCCCCCTGGACATCAACTACCGCCAGGGCTGGAAGAACGTCTGGCGCAACCTGCTCGACCCGACGGCCGCTATCCAGGTGGAGGGCTGGGGCGATTTCTTCGTGCGGGAGATCATACCCTTCAGCCTCGACTCCAAGAAGGCGCACTACTGGCCGAACTACACCCAGCACCTGATCGGCGGCGGCATGAGCTACCGCATGATGGTGGAGTGGTACCGCGCCCACGACTACGCCCATCCGGGCATCTGGGGCGGCACGACCATCATGCTCTACCATCTGCTCAACGAAGTGGTCGAGAACGATTACCGCGACACCTGGTCCACCGATCCGGTGGCCGATCTGCTGATCTTCGACCCCGCCAGCATCATCCTGTTCAGCAGCGAGCGCGTCTGCAGGTTCTTCGGCGAGACGCTGCACATGGCCGACTGGTCCTATCAGCCCATGATCGATCTGGAGCACGAAACGCTGGTGAACAACGGACAGAACTTCGCCTTCAAGCTGGACGTGCCCTGGTGGGAGAAGTGGGCCTTCTTCTATCACTACGGGACCCACGGGGAGTTCGGTCTGACCCGGCGCCTCGGCGGCGGCCGCAACATCTCCGCCGGCGGCGGTTTCAAGGTGGACGAGCTGCTGGACGTGACCGAGTACCACCAGGGCGCGGAACTGGCCGTCACCGGCGGCGTCTTCTACGACCGCGACGACTCGCTGCTGGCCTCGGTGCTGTGGGCCAACTCCAAGGACTACAAGCTGCGCGTGAACCTGTATCCCGGTCTGTTCGAGGCATGGGGACTGAAGCCGGGTTTCATGTTCAACCTGAACCGGAACCGGTCCACGGCGTTCGGCGTCACCCTGCTGAACCTGCCTCTGCCCTGCGGGCTGGCCGTCGGCATGGAGCCCACCCAGGAGTGAGGCCCTTCTCCGGACCGGGCGAAGAGACGAGGACCCGGCACCAGGCCGGGCCCTCTTCAGAGTGTCGAGCGGCGCGCGCTACCGGACCAGCGCGAACTTGCACGAGGTCGATCGTCCCGACGCCGTCAGACGGACGAAGTAGACGCCGGAAGTGGACCAGCGGCCCCTGTCGTCGCGACCGTCCCAGACCACTTCTTGGGGACCCTCCTCGAACGAAACGCCCGAAACCAGGGCGCGCACGCATTGTCCGGCCACGTTGTACACCTTCAGGTCCACCGGGCTGGAGCGCGGCAGGGCGAATCGCAGGCTGCGGCCCGATCCGCGCGGTATCGACGAGAGCGTCAGTCCCGGCGCGGGGCGGGGATCATCCGCCGCGATGCTCAGCGTGACGCTGCGCAGCGCCGCCCAGGCGTTGACACGCCCCCAGCCGTAAGCGGAGCTGTGCTTGCCCCCCTCTTCGGCGTCGGTGGTGCCGGTCAGGATGTCGTAGACGTCCCTCGGCGCGAGGGACGCGTCCCTCTGCAGCAGCAGGGCCACCACGCCGGCCACGTGGGGCGCGGCCATGGATGTGCCGCTCAGGCGCCGGAACCCGCCGCCGGGAGCGCAGGAGCGAACATCGACGCCGGGCGCCGTCAGGTCGGGTTTGCGGAACGACCAGTGCGGATTGTACCAGTACGAGGCTACGGACCAGGGCGCGATCTGGGGTGCGTCACCGCGCGCCGAAAAGTCGGCCACCAGGTCGTCGCGGTCCACGGCGCCCACGCCGATGACCATGGGATAGTTGCTCGGCGTATCCGCGGTCTGGGGCCCGGGCCCGTCGTTGCCCGCCGCGAAGACGGTCACGATGCCGAATTCGCGCAACTTCTCGCAGGCGAAGAAGAGCATGTCCTCGTGCGTATTCGCCAGGCTCCAGGAACCGCATACCACCTTGATGTCGACGTCGACCTTCAGCGTGGCGATATACTCCAGACCCTTCAGGCACTGCTGGTAGGTTCCCACGCCCCGGGCATCCATCACCTTGACGCCGACCCATCTGGCGCCCGGCGCGACGCCCAGATCGTCGGGATAGGGGCCGAGCCCGTCGCCGCCCAGCAGGGTGCCGAGAGTGTGCGTGCCGTGCCCGTTGTCGTCGTAGGGAGCGGCGCCGCCGTTGACGGCGTCGAACCAGTAACCCGTGAACTTGCCGGCCAGGGCCGGGTGATCCGGGTCCACGCCCGTGTCCGTGTGGGCCACGATCACACCGGTGCCGTCGTATCCCTCCGCCCAGCACAGCTCGGCGTCGATGGCGTCCGCGCCCCAGGCAACGCCCGGTTCGGAGACCCACGTGACCGGCTGAAGGACCGGATCCACGAGACGCACGATGCCGTTGCGGGAGATCTTGTGCACGTCCTTCCGCTTGGCGATCTGCTTGATCCGAGGCGGCTTGGCCCTCATCAGGATGGAGTTGGTCAGCCAGTTCTGGTCCTCGACCACGAAGGAATCGGGATCTTCCTCCCTGAGATCGCTGATCAGGTTCTGCTGGGCGAGCAACGCGGTGCGGCGGTAGAAATGGATCCTGTCCGGTACCGGCAGCTGCAGGGGATCGGACTTGAGCTGGTCCCTCATCACCACGATCACGGTCAGCCACTCGTCGTCGTCGGTCTCGTCGAGGACGAGCGCGAGTTCCTGGGTGATCGTCGAGTTGTACTCGGATCCCATGAAGGAGTCGGCGGCCAGGATCTGCGGTATTAAGAGCGTCAGCAACAGAGCGGCCCCGAGGGGCGGGATGGTTGGGCGATGTGGCGTCGACAAGATGGGTCCCCCTGACGGACGTAATGCAGGTTGTCATCTTAGTATAGCATCTATCTTGGGCCCAGGGAAAGTGGATGCGCGTAAAAAGTCATATTTTTCGTTTTGGCGAGGTGCGCGAGCGGCTAAAGTCGCAGCCTTACCCAGCAACGACGGGAAGACGCCGATGAACCTGAATAAAAAGGGCTCGACGGCCGCGGGGGCCGTGGTTCTCGCCGCCTTTATCCTCGTGACCGCCGCAGATGCGACGCCCGCCGCCTCCGTCGTCACCGAAGCGCCGGCACCCGAAACGGCAAATGACGGCTGGGATACGCACTTCGAGGCGTCGGGCGGCCGCGAGACCGGCCGTTTCGTCCAGACCGTCGAATACTGCCGGCGTCTCGCGAACGCGTCGCCCTGGCTGCACATGACCCGTTTCGGCACCAGCCCCCAGGGACGTGAACTCGTGCTGATGATCGCGGATCGCGACGGCGACTTCACGGCGGCGGCGGCGAGGGACGCGGGCAAGGCCGTCCTGCTGCTCCAGGCCGGCATCCACGCCGGCGAGATCGACGGCAAGGACGCCGGTCTGATGCTGCTGCGCGACATCGCCGTGCGACGGACCTGTCCCGAACTGCTGGACCACCTGACGATCCTGCTGATACCCGTCTTCAACGTGGACGGCCACGAGCGTTTCGGCCCCCACAACCGCGCCAACCAGAACGGCCCCCTCGAGATGGGCTGGCGGGTCACGGCCCAGGGTTACAACCTGAACCGGGACCATCTTAAGGCGGACGCGCCCGAGATGCGTTCCTGGCTGACCCTGTTCGCGGACTGGCTGCCGGACTTCTTCATCGACAGCCATGTCTCCGACGGCGCCGATTTCCGCCACGTCGTCATGTACGGCCTCGAGCTCGGCGGCAATCTCGACCCCGAACTGGCCGCATGGACGCGCGACGTCTACCTGGAGGGACTGTCGGAGACCCTGGCCGCCGACGGCTATCCCGTCATGCCCTACGGCGGGTTCCGCAGCTGGCAGGACCCCCGCAGCGGCATCCTGGTGTGGAGCTCCGGACCGCGGTATTCACACGGCTACGCGGCCATCCAGAACCGGCCCGCCCTGTTGCTCGAGACCCACATGTTCAAGGACTACAAGACGCGCGTCGACGCCACCTACCGCGTCTTCCGCCACACGGCGGAGATCCTCAATCGAGAGCACGAACGCCTGCGGGCCGCCGTCGCCGCGGCCGACCGGCGCGCCGCGGGCGCCGCCTTCCGCGGGACCCCGTTGCCGCTGAGTCTGGCCGTCGACGAGAGCGACAGCACGAGCTTCGACTTCCTGGGCTACGAATACGGGTTCGTCGACAGCGGGATCACCGGCGGCCGCTATCCCGTCTACAGCGACGTGCCGGCGGAGTTCGAGGTGCCGGTCTTCGCCGGGCACAAGCCCGAGGTCGAGGTTCGCCTGCCCGAGGCGTATCTCGTCCCCCCCGAATGGACCGAGGTGATCGAGCGTCTGTCCCTGCACGGCGTGGCTACGCGAAGGCTCCTGCAGCCGACCACCCTGCGGGTCGCGAGCGCGCGCTTCGGCGAGGTGACCTGGCGGGAGCATCCCTTCGAGGGACGCCACACGCTCGAGTACGAGATCGAGCCCATCGAGGAGATCCGCACCTTTCCCGGGGGCACGGTGGTGGTCGACATGAACCAGCGCGCGTCCCGCGCGGCGGCCCACATGCTCGCGCCGGAGGCGCCTGACGCCCTGGTGCGCTGGGGATTCTTCGACACCGTCTTCGAACGCAAGGAGTACGTGGAGCCCTACGTGCTGGAGCCCCTGTTGCCGGAGATGCTGGCGGCGAATCCGGCCCTGGCCGACAGCTTCGCCGCGGCCTTGGCCGACGACCCCGCGCTGGCGGAGGACTACTGGGGCAAGATCCTGTGGTTCTACCGTCGCACGCCCTGGTGGGACGACCGCATCAACGTCTATCCGGTGGGGTGGACGTTCTCGCGGGACGAGGTGGCGGCGCTGCGCTACTCGCCCTGAGATCCGTCGTGCTGGACGTTCCCCGTCCAGGCCATGGCCAGTTCCACGTCCTCGACGGTCTTGGGGATGGGCGGGCCCAGCACCCGGCAGCCCTCCTCGGTGACGAGCACGTCGTCCTCGATGCGGATCCCGCCGAAATCGCGGTATTTCCGCACCGCCGCGTGGTCGATGAAGTCGGCGTGCCGGCCGTCGGCGGACCAGCGGTCGATCAGCGCCGGGATGAAGTAGACGCCCGGTTCGAGGGTGATCACGAATCCCGGGCGCAGCCCCTTGGCCAGGCGCAGGTAGTTCAGTCCGAACTGGTCCGAACGCGCCTCGCCCGGCGCGTAGCCGACCGCGTCGCCCAGGTTCTCCATGTCGTGCACGTCCAGTCCGAGCATGTGACCGATGCCGTGGGGGAAGAACAGGGCGTGGGCCCCGGCGGCCACCGCTTCTTCCGCGTCGCCCTTCATCAGTCCGACCGCGATCAGGCCGGCGGCGACGGCCCGCGCCGCCGCCAGGTGCACGTCGCGGTTGGTCGCGGCGGGCCCGGCCGTCTCGATGGCGGCCTGCTGGGCCGACAGCACGACCTCGTAGATCTCCCGCTGCCGGGGCGAGAAGACGCCGCCGACGGGCAGGGTGCGCGTGATGTCCGAGCAGTAGCGCAGCGCCGTCTCCACGCCGCTGTCCACCAGCAGCAGCTGGCCTTCCCGCAGCTTGTTGCGATAGGTCTCGTTGTGCAGCACCTCGCCGCGCACCGTGACGATGGGCAGGAACGAGGGCTGCATGTCGTGGGCCAGGGCCACGCCCTGCATGGCGCCGGCGATCTGCGCCTCGCGCAGGCCGGGCCGGGCGTTGTGCAGGGCGATCCGGTACATCATGGCGCTCACGGCGATGGCCAGCTCGATCTCGGCGATCTCCTCGTCCGTCTTGATCTCCCGTTGGACCACCACGGCGCCGACCAGTTCCGCGGAGAACCCATCGGCCGCGGCATCCGGACCGGCGCCCAGCGACGCGGCCAGTTGCAGCCGGCCCGACGCACGGTACGGCGGCAGGTAATGGATCGCTACGCCCCGGCCGGCCAGTCCGGCCAGCTCGCCCGCCAGCTCGTCGCGGGCCTCGTGCCTGTCGATGCCGGCGTCCACCGCGAAATCGCCCCGACCGGGCCGGGGTCCGGACCAGATCACGTCGTCGGGCTGCGCGGGCGGCCCGTAGAGGATTTCCTCTCCGTCAGGCAGGATCAGCAGCACCAGGCCGGGATGGTCGATGCCCGCATAGTAGAGAAAACTCGAGTCCTGGCGGAACGGGTAGACGTTGGCCGCATAGTTGCGGCTCGCGTCGGTATTGCCGGGCAGCAGGATCGCGCCGCCGCCGACCGACTGGCGCAGCACCCGGCGTCGCTGCTGGTATGTCAACGCGTTCATACGTCGCCTTTCTCGGTCGGGCCGTTCCCGGGCACGAGGCCGAAGTGGAGGCATCCCTCCACCACGCCGTGCAGATGGGGCCGGCCGGCCAGGTACATCTTGCCCGCCCGCGCACCATGGGCGAGAAACGGGCGCAAGGCCTCCAGCAGGGCGGGACGCGCATTGCCCACGACGATGCCTCCCTCGGCGCGCAGCAGGGGATCGAGATCGTTGCGGGAGTCGCCCGCGAAGAGGGTCCGCTCGCTCGGCACGTCCAGCAGGCGCGCCATGTGGGCCACGGCGGACGACTTGGTGGCACCGGGCGGCAGGACGTCCAGCAGATCGTGCTCCTCGTAGACGCCGGCGCTGCGCACGAGCGAGAAATTCATCCCGGTCGTACACAGCCTGGCGACGACGTCGTTCATCGCCGTGTCGCCCGCCGCGTCCCGCGACAGCGTGAAACTCGCCTTGAACTCCGCCTGCCGCTCGGGCGCCTGTGGCGCCAGGCCGGCCACGTCGGACAGCAGGCCCAGGACGTCCGCATTGTCCAGGCCGCTCATGGCGTCGCGCATGAGCGCGGCGTAGGCCTCGTCACGACGCCAGCCACCGGGCGCGTTCCCGTCGGGATGATGTATCGAGGTCCCCACGTCGCACGACAGCAGGTGGGGCCGGGGCAGGGACCAGCGGTCGCTGGCCTCCAGGGCCGACGCCAGGTGACGCCCCGTCACGTAGGCGAGACGCAGTCCGTCACAGTCGCGGAGCAGGCGCCCGAACCGATCCAGGGCTTCCGCGTGGGTCGGATCGGGGCCGGCCGGGAACATGGTGCCGTCGAGGTCGCAGGCCAGCAGGCGCGTGTTTGCGGTCGGTTTCATGACGGGCGTCACTGTAGCGCAACGCCACCGGCGGCGCCAGCCCTCACGCGGACCGTTTGACAGGGTCCGGGCCTTCGTATAGCGTGTGCGGGGGGATCCGACCTTCAACTTGGACACGACTTCAAGAGGCCTGGATCTCCGAAACAGGAGATCCCGGATGCAAGCCCGCACGGATGCACGCCCGCCGCGACCCGTCGTCTTCGGCGAGGTCCTCTTCGATCACTTTCCGGACGGTGCCGCGGTGCTCGGAGGCGCGCCGTTCAACGTGGCCTGGCACCTGGAGGGGTTCGGTCTCGAGCCGCTGTTCGTCTCCCGTATCGGCGACGACGAGCGCGGGCGCGAGATCGTGGGCGCCATGACCGACTGGGGGCTGGACGTCTCGGGGCTGCAGCGCGACCCGCAGCGCCCCACAGGCGAGGTCCGGGTCGCGCTCGCGGACGGACAACCCACCTTCGACATCCTGGCGGACAGGGCTTACGACGCCATCGGGCCGGACCTGGCCGCCGCCGCCGCCGCGACGCTCCCCGCCGGCCTCCTCTACCACGGCACTCTCGCCTTGCGCGGGCAGACTTCCCGCGCCGCCCTGACCCGGCTGCGCGAGGTGACGGGAGCCCCCGCGTTCCTGGACGTGAACCTGCGCCCGCCGTGGTACGACCGCGACACCGTGCTGGCGGCTCTCGACGGCGCGCGCTGGGCGAAATTGAACGAGGCGGAGCTGCGGGAGCTGTCCGGCCACGGCGGGCAGACGGGCGCGGCGGCCTGCGCGCTGGCGGCCAGGCACGACCTGGACGCGGTGATCGTGACGCTGGGCGCCGATGGAGCCATCTGGTCGGACAGACAGGAAATCACGGCCACGGCCGCGGCCGTCGACGCCCCCGAGCTCGTCGATACGGTCGGCGCAGGTGACGCATTTGCATCGGTTTGCATCGCCGGGCTCCTGCGCGGAATGACCGCGGAACGGATTTTGCATGCCGCTCATCGATTTGCCGCGGCAATCTGCAGGATTCGCGGAGCGGTCGCGCGCGATCCCGGACTCTATCGACGCGTATTCGGCGACGGGTGGTGACGTGATGGAAAAGGATGGCGAGCAGGAGGGACTTTACATCCTGATGATGAGCATCCACGGGCTGGTCCGGGCCAGGGACATCGAGCTCGGACGGGATGCGGACACCGGCGGACAGATCACCTACGTGATCGAGATGGCCAAGGCCCTGGCCGTCGATCCCCGCGTCGCGCGGGTCGATCTGCTGACGCGTCGTATCGAGGGCCCGGGCATCGACACGAACTACGCGGATCTCGTGGAGACCATCACCGACAAGGCGCAGATCATCCGCATCCCCTGCGGACCGCGCCGCTATCTCCACAAGGAGAACCTCTGGCCCTACATGGACGAGTTCGTCCACCACGCCCTGTGCCACGTGCGCATGGTCGGCCGTCCGCCCGACGTGGTCCACGGTCACTATGCCGACGCGGGCTACGCCGGCTCCCAGCTGGCGCGCGAGCTGCGCGTGCCCTTCGTCTTCACGGGCCATTCCCTGGGCCGGGTCAAGAAGCAGCGGTTGCTGGCCAAGGGCCTCGACGAGGAAGCCCTCGAGAGGCGCTACAAGTTCAAGCGCCGCTTCCAGGCCGAGGAGGAGGCCCTGACCGCGGCGTCGCTCATCGTCACCAGCACGACCCAGGAGATGACAGACCAGTACAGCTCCTACGACAA
>JAHIYU010000175.1 GCA_018814885.1 bacterium
CGCGGGCGCGCTGTGCCTGACCCGCACGGCGGGCCTGGCGTTCATGCTGGCGCTGCCCCTGGCGTTCCTGGGACCGCGCCGCCTGTGGCCCGAGCGGGGCCCCGCGGCGGCTCTGATGCTGGCGGTCTCCCTCGCGGTGCTCGCGCCGTGGCAGGCGGCTCTGCACCGCGAGGAGGGCCGCCCGATCCTGCTGGCCACGAGCTCCGGACTGAACCTGGCCATGGGCAACAACCCCTTCGTCGGCGCCGGCTGCGGATCGACCTGGACCGACATGGCCGCCAACGCAAGGCTGCGAGAGGACATGGCACGCTACGCCGGCGCGCGGGGTCTGGACCCGCGGCACGTCGGCGCCGCCTACGCCCTCGATCAGCTGCGGGCCGATCCGGCCGAGGCCGCGCGCCGGGCCGGGGATCGCCTGCGCCTGGTCTGGTCGGCCGACCTCTTCCCGGTGCGGCAGGTCCTGCAGGCCGTCTGCCGCCCGCTGCCGAACTTGCTGGCCGGCCTGCACTGGGCCTTCTACTTCCTCTGCTACCTGGCGACGATGTCCCTGATCATCCGCGGGCTGCTCACCGACAGCGGACTGCGCGACGCCGGGTTCCTGCTCGCCCTCGTCGCCGCGGGACTGGTCGGGCCGGCGGCGGCGGGGGGGTTCTCGCGCCTGCACCTGCCGCTGATGGCGCTGCTGCTGCCGTCCGCGGGCGCGGCCTGGGCGCGCCGCCGGGATCCCGTTCCCGACGGGCGGCGCCTGGTCATGGCCCTGACGATGGGACTGGCGGCCTGGCTGGCGACCTCGAGCCTCAAGCCCGTGATCGAGCACCAGCTGGCGCCCTCGGCCTGGTACCGGCCGCTGGTGACCTTAGTGGCGGGTGCTTTCGGAGCGGAGGCGACCTTCGCCGACCAGGTGCTGGTGGCGGTCGATCCGGACGGGCCGGCCGAGCTCGGCGTCGTGCCCAATCCCGACCACCGGACGGTCGTGCGCGCCGGCGACGGGGAGGCGGTCACCGTTCATGTCTACAGCCGCGCGCGCGGCGCGCGCGCCCGGCTGGTGCTGCAGCCGCGGCCGGGCGAGACCGACGTGGTGGTGGATCCGATCTCGCCCGCGCACGGCTGGCGCTGGCGTTCCCTCGCGGACGTCGGGTTGCCCGGGGTCCGCATCCGCTGGCAGGGTGGCGTGCCGCCCGTGCCCGCCCCGTTCTGAGCACGCCTCAGAGACGCTTGACGAACACGACCTTGTCGTCGTCCGGGGCATAGAAGTCCGGGAAGACGGCCCCGACCCCGTAGCCGCATTTCTCGTAGAAGGCCCGCGTGCTGATGTACTGCTCGCGGCCGCTGGTCTCGGCGTAGACGGCGGTGCCGCCGAGGGCGCGTATGCGGCGCTCGCTTTCCGCCAGGAGGCGGCGCCCGAGGCCCGTGCCCTGCGTGTCGGGATGGACGGCGATCCAGTACAGGTCGTAGCTGGAGACGGTGCAGGGGATCAGGCCGTAGCAGGCGTAGCCGTCGAGGCGGCCGTCTCCGTCGGCGAAGAGGAAGTCGTAGCCGCTGGTCGGGCCGTCGGCGAGCCGGTCGTCCACCAGTTCGGCGGCGATGCCCTCCTCGGTGCGGGAGAAGTAGCCAGTGGCCTGCACCAGCCTGCGGACGTCCGCGACGTCGCCCGGGCGGACGTTCGTGCGATAGGGTGAGTCGTTGCTGTTCATGTGGGTGCTCCGCTCCGTTTCATCTGGTCGCGGCCGCGAGGATGCGCGCGACCGCCGCGTCGAAGTCCAGCCCGGCCCTCGTCACGGCCGCCTGGAAACCGGCGTCCGGGGAGAGGCAGGGGTTCGCGTTGGCCTCGAGGATCCAGGGCGCGCCGTCCGCGTCCACGCGGAAATCCACGCGGGCCCAGCCGCGCAGGTCGAAGAGGCGCCAGCAGGCCAGCGCGAGGTCCGCGAGCCGCGTCGCCAGGGGCCCGTCGCCGTCCGCCAGGTCGAAGCTCCGTACGGTGTGGCCGTACTCGAAGGATGTCTCGTCCCACTTGGCCGTGTACCCCACGATGCGAGGCTTGCCCGGCGGGTAATCGACGAAATGGAGCTCGGCGGGGGGCAGCACCCGCGGCCCGTCGGGACCGTCCAGCAGCGACAGGTTGAACTCGCGTCCCTCGACGTAGGCCTCGGCGAACCAGGGCGC
>JAHIYU010000176.1 GCA_018814885.1 bacterium
CAGCGGCAGGTAGCACCACCGGTCGTAATGGCCATTGAACAGGGACAACTGCTGTCGGCCGTGGGTGGGATCGTCGGTGGCGTCGAGGTCCAGGGTCACCAGCTTGCACCTGCGGCCACGCAACCGTCGTCGGTGGCTGGTTGATGACCGTCTCGACGATCGCTTCGCTCAGACGGTACAGATCAACCCGCCGCCGGTCGTTCTCGAAGCGGCTCAAAGTGGGCAGGCTGGCCAGGTCGTCTCCCGTGACCGGATCTCGGTCCAGCAGGAGCTTGTGCATGGGATCGCTGCCGATGCGGGCGGCATCATTGGTGTCGCGGTGGGGCCAGGGGATGCGTAGCTCGTACTCGGGGTCGATCGTCGATTCCTGAGCTGAAAACTGCCGATTATCGACATCCTGAGAGACACGGACAGGACATTCGTGCCGAATCCACGCCCCGGCAATTGACACCGACTGATTAATTAGGGTATGATCGATCCTGGATTCAGCATCGAAAGGCGGAAATATACGGTTGGATTTCCTATATACGCGAAAAGGCAGTGCGCTCGGGATGACGGGGGCGGTCGATCTGGATCACGCCTCGCGCCGTCGTCGCCTTGCGGGCTTCACCCCCTCGTTTCCCCCGTTCCATGAAGCGCAGCTCGACGACGCCCGTGCGATGGATCTACGCGATCTATTGCCTGTCCGGGTTCGTCAGCCTCGGGTATCAGGTCTCGTGGTACCGGATCTACGTGGATCAGTTCGGCTGTTCGAGCCTGACCTTCATCCTGGTGCTGTCCAACTTCATCGTGGGTCTGGGCGCGGGGGCGCTGGTCAGTCGGAGGGTCGTGGCCTGGCTGCAGCGCCTGACCGGACTGGGGGATAAGCTACGCGCCTACGGTTTGATCGAGTTGCTGGTTACCGTGTCAGTGCTGCTCACTCTCCTGACTCGCCTCGTTCCGGCCGACGCATGGGGAGTGTTTCCCTATCGGATTCAATCCGACGGGATCTACCAGGCGACGCTCGCTTATCAGATTTCGAAGACGGCGATCGCCACGCTCACGGTTTTCTTGCCGTGCTTCTTCATGGGTATAACCTACCCTCTGCTCTGCGCCGTCTTCCAGCGCGATGCACGGTTCCCTGCCGCCCTTTACGCGTGGAACACCCTGGGGGCCTGCTCGGGTGTTCTGGCCTGTCAGATCCTCCTGCTCCCGACCATCGGGCATACGTCGACCTTCCTGGTGATGGCCGCGATCAACGGGGCGCTCGGTCTCGCGATGTTGTTGAAGGGCGCGGCTCCCTCCACGGGCGCCGAGTCATCACCCAAAACACCGCCGGATCCCGGCCGGCCTGGGCTTTTCGGCGTACTCACCGCGGTCGCCATCCTGAGCGGGCTGCTCACCGGCGCTCTCGAAGGCGACATGTTCAAGCGGATCGGCTTCATCTCCACCAAGTCCACTGCTCTCATGTCGTTCATATCCTTCTGGGTTATCCTGGCCATCTTCGTCGGAAGTACCCTGGTGAGGAATCTGGCGTGGCTGCGGCTGACTCACATCAAGATCGCCTGTGTGGCCGCGGCCGCTGGGTATTGGATTGCATGGGAGAATGCCTACCCCATCATAGGATGGATGCTCCGGCGCACCTATGACGCCGAGACGATACACGCCGCCATCATCCGCTACGGACTGCAGGACAATCCGGCGGGGCTGCCTATGGCGTTCCCGGCGAGCCTGACGCAACTTCTCGCGTATACGGGGATATTCGTCTTTCCGGTCTTCCTGGCCCTGTCCATGCTGCTTCCGTACGTGTGCAACCGTCTCCAGGCCTATCGTCGACACCTGGGCATGGCTTACGGGCTGAACACCCTGGCGTTCTGCATCGGTCTGGTCGGTTTCACCTATCTCGCCCCGCGGGTGAGCATCTTCTACTCGTTGAAGCTGATGATGGTCCTCTTGGTGATCGGGCTGTTGCTCTTGGCCCTGATCCGCGAGAGCCGGCGGCTATCGGTCTGGGCTCCGTCGGCCGCGGTCGTGGCGTTCGCGGCTGCGGCCGTGTTCACGCCGTCGGAGTACGATCCCGGGTTTGCGCAACCGAGAAGCCCCGCGGCCCGATACCCCGTCAGGGCCATGAAGAGCAATATGATGCACACCACGTACATCGTGTCCGAACCGATCGGCGAATGCCTGTACTTCGACGGACACGCCATGTCAGCGACGAATTTCGCGTCGCAACACTACATGCGACTGATGGCGCACTTCCCGTTGCTCGCACAACCCTATCCAAGGCGAGTCCTGTTGATCGGATTCGGGGTGGGGAACACGGCTGCAGCCATTGCCGCCCACGACACGGTGAAAGAGATCGACGTGGTCGATCTGAACCGGACCGTACTGCAGACCGCTCCGGAGTTCGAGCGCACCAACGACCGGGCTTATCTCGATCCACGGATGAGGTTCATCAACGACGACGGGCGCAACTTCCTGAATCTCACCGACCGTCGCTACGACCTGATCACCAGCGAACCTCCTCCCCCTCTCATGGTCGGTGTCTACCGTCTCTACTCAAAGGAATACTACGAAAAGGTGCTGGAGCACCTCACGCCCCGGGGCATGATGACCCAGTGGCTGCCCATCTATCAGGTGCCGCCCCGAGCGTGCGAATTGATCGTGGCGACCTTCGTCCAGACGTTCCCGCATTCCCTCCTCTTCGTCGGTGCGGGAGAGGAGTTGATCCTGGTGGGGAGCCGCTCCCCGATCGACCTGCAACAGATCGAGAATCGCTTCTCTCTCCAGCCACGCGTACTCCGGGACATGGAACGTCTGCTGGTGTCGGGTCCCATAGCCCTGCTGGCCAGGATCCTGATGGTAGAGCAGGACTTGCGCTTGGAGTACGGGGCCTTGCCGGTCATCAGCGACGAGCGAAACGACCTGGCCTACATGTTCGAGAACCTATCCAATCCCGCCAGCATCACCTACCGGCCCCGTCTCTTGTTCGCCCATTTCGCCTCCCACCGTCTGTCCTCGCAGGAGACGTTGCGCCAGTTATTCACCGACCATCAGGCGCGACTCCGCTTCGTCCCAGACTTCCCGTACCATATCCTTCGGAACGCACCGAATGTCCGCTGACCTCTGGTCGACTGTCCCTTCGTTATCATACTTGTCCGGCCTGACATATAAGCAGTTAGGCGATCAGGCGAATCAGACAGCCCTCCTGTTTATTGACGCAGCTACAGGCTCAGAGATCTGGAGAAGATGGCGACGGCCCGAGGCTAGGCCGAAACAGAACTGGATGTCGCCTAAAGAGGAAGGAGGATCACAGCACCCTGTCACAAGGGCAGTTAGCTGGAGGGAGGGTGCGTAAATCTGGATGTCGCCTTAGTGCGTAAAGGTGGGTGTCGCTTGACAGATGTCGGGAGTCTGCCGCCACTATGCCATCGTGTCAGGCGGTCAGGTGCGTAAATCTGGGTGTCGCCTTAAAGCTAGGGTAGGGTGTCCTGTGACAGCGACGTCTGACGGATATGAGCTACCTTCGTAGCGATGCCCGGGCCTTCCGGATTGCCCGCGTCCTCAAAGATCTCCCGCCGCCAGCAGCGCCGCGAAGGTCGCGAAGGGCATGACCTCGATCCCGTCCTCGGTCTCGAGTCGCGGACCCTCGGGATAGACGATCATCCGGCGCTTGAGCCCGGGCAGGGCGGAGATCGCACGCAACCCGTGGCACCAGCGCTCGGTGAACGCCCGGCCCGATTTGACCTCGATCGCCAGGTGCTCGTCGCCGCGCGTGAGCACGAAGTCGACCTCCGTGTCACGTCGCTCGGCAGCCCAGTATGCGATCTCGTCGCAGAGTCCGTCGTAGTCGCGATGCGCTCGCAGCACCTGGGCGACGAGCCCCTCGAACAGGGCACCGCGTTCCTCCGGGGCGAGCGACCCGCGCGTGCGGCGCATGGACCTCACGACGCCCGGATCGCACCAGTACCACTTGGGGTGCCTGCGCTCACGCACGCGCAGCTTCGGCTCGAAACCTGGTACCCGGAAGCAGAGGAGCGTCTCCTCGAGGATCTCGAGGTAGCCGTTGACCGTCGTCCGCGCGACGCCGGCCTCGCGCGCGATGTTCGACACGTTGATGGTCTGCCCGTGGTACAGCGCGGCGATCGGCAGGAAGCGGGCGAAACCGGGCAGGTTGCGCACCAGGGCCTCGGCCTGGATTTCCTCCTTCAGGTACATCTGGGCGTAGGCCGCGAGCGTATCGTTGCGGTCGGGCGCATCCCAGATCAGGGGCATCAAGCCGTGGGTCAACGCCGCGTCGAGATCGAAGTAGCCGCCGAGCTCGGCGGGCACGAAGGGGTGCATCGCGCGGTGGAGCGCTCGTCCGGCCAGCAGATTGACGCCGGCGCGCTTGAGCTTGCGCGCGCTGGAGCCGCACAACACGAAGCGCAGTCCGCGTTCCTCCCGGAACCGATGGACCTCGTTGAGCAGGGCCGGCAGACGCTGCACCTCGTCGAGCACGACCCACCGATCGGAGGCGACGGCGCGCAGCTCGTCGGCGAGGTGCCGCGGATCGGCCAGTAGCCGCTGATATCGTGCCTCGGACAGGAGATCGATGACGTGAGCGTCGGGCAAGCAGGTGCGGATCCAGGTCGTCTTGCCCGTCCCGCGAGGCCCGAAGAGGAAGAAGCTCTGGCCCGGTAGCTTGAGCCGGCGGGTGTACATTATAGACCACCTTGTCGTCATTTAGCGTCGAATTGTGACGACAATATAGTTAATCGTCCGTTACATGGCAAGCAGTTGTCTAGGATTCCACGAGTTTCGGTTTGAACGCTCTATCCGGTGGGGAGAGAGGCGAGGTGTGTCGGGCGACCCTGAGATTGACGGCGAGGGAGGACTGCTCACCAGGGATGTGCGCCCGGGACGAATCGCGGCAGATCCCGGGCCGCGAGTGGTCGGCATGGGTGGAAAGTAACCTCAGCCCGCCGTCTCCCCCGCCAACAGCTTCTCCGGCCTGATCTTGTGCCGGTCCAGCCCCACCGCCTCCGCCGACAGTCCCTGGGCCAGCGCCAGCAGCTGGAAGTAGTACACCGGCGGAATCGTGAACCCCAGATCGAACTTCCGCGCCAGCTTCAACTGCCCCGTGTCGAAGGAGTCGAAACACGACGGGCAGATCACGCCCATGATGTCCACGTCGGCCGCGTGGATCGACTCCAGCACGGTGCGGGTCATCTGCTCGGGCAGGTCGCAGTCGCGGCAGGCCTTGCCGCAGCAGATGATCCTCTCGGTGTGGTTGACCGGCGTGGCGCCGATGGCTTCGAGCATGTCCTCGAAGATGGTGGGATGATCGGGGTCGTCCACCTGCATGATGTCGCGGGGCTTGAGCAGGTGGCAGCCGTAGTGGACGGCGATGCGCACGCCCTCCAGGGGACGCTTGACCGAGGCCTTCACCGCTTCGAGGCCCACCTCGTCGCGCAGCACGGTGATCAGGTGGCGGGCGTTGACGGTGCCCTCGTACTTCATGTCGATCGTCGCCAGGCGGGCGTTCACCCGCTCGAGCAGCTCGCCGCCCTGGTTCAGCAGGTGGGCGGCCTCGGCCAGGGTCTCGGTGCAGCCGCTGCAGATGGTCACGTAGTCCAGCCCCGCCCGCTCGGCGATGACCAGGTTGCGCGCCGCCAGGGTCACCCAGTCCAGCTTGTGCAGCGACTTGAAGAACACCGGGTCCGGGCAGCAGCCCAGCCCGGGCAGGTCCACCAACTCGATGCCCAGCCCGGGGACGGTCTTGCGGACCGCCGCCTCCATCTGGGGGTAGCGGATCTGGATCATGCAGCCGGGAAAGAAGGCATGCTTCATCTATGGCTCCTCCCTCTCGGTCGCGACTTCCCGCTCCCCCGCCTCCAGCAGCTTGCTCAGCGGCTCGAGGTCCAGCTCGGGCAGGGGGGGCAGTCCCAGCTCCTCGCGCCGGCGGTGCGTGACCGAGGTGACCTTGGCGCTGCGGCCGGTCTGCAGTAGGCCGTCCACCAGCTTCTCTACGCCCGCGGGTACGATGCCCCGCTCGCCCATCAGGTTCTTCAGGGCGACGATCACCTCGATGGGCTTGACGTCCTGGGGACAGCGATCGAAGCAGGTGAAGCAGTTCGAGCACTGCCAGACCGTCGAGTCCGGGCCGACGACCTCCTCCTGCATCCCGTACAGCACCGCCAGCATGATCCGGCGCGGGTTGAAGTCCTCGCTGAAGCGGGCCGACGGGCAGTCCCCCACGCAGGCGCCGCACTGGTAGCAGTAGTTGACGCCGTCGCCCTCCAGCACCAGGCCCAGTTCCTCGCGGAACCCGTGGTCGATCTTGACGGGTTTCTCGCCCACGCCCTATCCCTTCTTGGCGTCCGCCTCCTCCAGGGGGCGCACGCTGTTGGAACGGCACTTCGGGCACGACCGCTCGCTCATGGCCCCCTGGGGGTCATAGGCCTCCAGGTAGTCGTGCCCGCAGCGCATGCACTTAAACTTCCAGGGCTTCTCCACTCTCGGTCCTTCCCTTCTTGGCCGCCTGCTTCGCCTGTTTCGCCAGCTTCTTGAGGTGTTCGGCCTCGAGCACCTCCATGGTGTGCGCGACCTCGTCCGCGGTCACGGTCCGCCGCAGCTCCTCCATCTGGCGCATGGTCTTCTGGAACTTGGGGCCCTCGGCCGCGCTGATCCACTCGAGCTGGAGCCGCTCGGGGCGGATGTCCCTCTTCTCCAGGAATTTCCACAGCCGGTAGAGGCGCTTGACGGTCTGCCGGTTGGCGTCGATGTAGTGGCAGTCGCTGAAGTGGCAGCCCGAGACCAGCACCACCGGCGCCCCCTTGCGGAAGGCCCGCAGGACGAAGGACTCGTCCACGCGCGCCGAGCACATGGTGCGGATCAGGCGGTTGCTGGCCGGGTACTGCATGCGGCTGATGCCCGCGGTGTCGCCGCCGGCGTAGCTGCACCAGTTGCAGGCGAAGACCACGACCTTCTCCATGTGCCGCTGCGCCAGGATGGCGTCGACCTGGGACATGATCTGCCCGTCGGTGAAATGACGCATGCTGATGGCCTGGAAGGCGCAGGTGGCGCTGCAGTTGCCGCAGCCGGCGCAGGCCGCCTCGACGACCCGGGCCTTGGTCTTGGTCGCCTTGTCCGCGGTGATCGCCCCGTAGGGGCAGACCAGCGCGCACAGGCCGCAGGCGTTGCACAGGTCCTGATCGACCAGCGCGGTGATGGACTCGACGGTGACCTTGCCCGCGTTGAGCAGGGCGCCGGCGCGCGACGCCGCCGCGCCCGCCTGGGTGACCGAGTCCTTGACGTCCTTGGGGGCCTCGGCGCAGCCGGCGATGAACACGCCCTTGGTCGGCGCATCCACCGGTTTCAGCTTGGGATGGGCCTCCATCAGGAACCCGTCGCCGGTGGACGAGAGGGTCAGCAGCCGGCGGACCTTCTTGTCCGCGGACTGGGGCCTGGCCCCCACCGAGAGCACGATCATGTCGAACTCGTGCTCCTCCATCTCCTGGGTGGTCGTGTTCTCCACCATCATGTGCAGGCTGCCGGTCGCGGGATCCTCCTCCACTTCGCCGGGTATGCCCCGGATGTACCGGACGCCGGCCTCGCGGCTCTTGTCGTAGAGCGCCTCGAAGCCCTTGCCGAAGGCGCGCATGTCGATGTAGAAGACGGTGCACTCGCTGTCGGGATAGTGGTCCCGGATCAGCAGGGTGTCCTTGACCGTGTTCATGCAGCAGAAGTTGCTGCAGTAGCCGGCCCCGTCCCGCAGGGAGCGCGAGCCCACGCACTGGATGAAGCCGATCCGCCGGGGCGTCCGGTGGTCGCCGGGACGCACCAGATGCCCCTCGGTGGGGCCGCCGGCGCAGATCAGGCGCTCGAACTCCATGCTCGTGACCACGTTCGCGTACCGGGTGTAGCCGTACTCGTCGAGGGCGGTCGGGTCGTAGGGCTCGATGCCCGTGGCCACGACGATGGCGCCCACGTCCAGCAGCACGGTCTCGTCCTGCATGTCGTAGTCGATGGCCCGCTTCTCGCAGACGTCGGCGCACTTGCCGCAGGCGATGGGATTGACGCCGAGGCACGTCTCCATGTCGATGAGGTAGGCCGAGGGCACCGCCTGGGGGAACGGCAGGTGGATGGCCCGGCGGGTGGAGAACCCCATCTGGAACTCGTCCGGATGCGTCGCCGGGCAGACCTTCGCGCATTCGCCGCAGCTGTTGCACAGGGCCGCGTCGACGTAGCGTGCCTTCTTGCGAACCGTGACCTTGAAGTTGCCCACGTAGCCGGAGACGTCTTCGACTTCGCTGAAGGCCATCAACTTGATCTTGGGATGCCGACCGGCATCCATCATCTTAGGACCGAGTATTCATATGGAGCAGTCCATGGTCGGGAACGTCTTGTCCAGCTGCGCCATGATCCCGCCGATGCTCGGTTCCTTCTCGACCAGGTACACCGGGTGTCCCTGGTCCGCCAGTTCCATCGCCGCCTGGATGCCGGCGACGCCGCCGCCGATGACCAGAGCCGCCTTGGTGACCGGGAAGGTCATCTCTTCCTGGGGCGTCAGCTTCGCGGCACGCGCCACGGAACTGGCGACCAGGTCCTTGGCCTTCTCCGTCGCCCCCGCGGGGTCGTCCCCGTGCACCCACGAGCAATGCTCGCGCAGATTGGCCATCTCCATCAGGTACGGGTTCAGGCCCACGTCCCAGACGCAGCCGCGGAACGTCGGCTCGTGCATGCGGGGCGTGCAGGACGCCACGACCACCCGTTCGAGCTTGTCCTCGGTGATGGCCCGCTTGATCTCCTCCTGACCCGGCTCGGCGCACGTGTACTTGTTCCGCACAACGGTCACGACGCCGGGAAGGGTACGCGCGTACGCCTCCACGGCCGCCGTGTCGACGGTGCCGGCGATGTTCGAGCCGCAGTCGCAGACGAACACGCCGATGCGAGGCAGGGCTTTGTCAGTCATGGTTCACCTCCTCTCGTGCTTGCGGCCCCGCCCGCGGGCGGGGCACCGTTCGTCTTCCGATTCACTCGCCATCCAGCGCGCCCGCGATGACGGCGGCCAGATCCCGGATCTCGATGTCGGGCACGGCCGCGTCGTCGCCGGACTGGGCGCATTTGAGGTGGACCATGCACTTCGGGCACGCGGTCACGAGCAGTTCGCCGCCCGTGTCCGCGGCCGCCCGCAGCAGATCCGTCTGGATACGCTTGGAGGCCTGGTTGCAGGCCAGCCAGTTGCCGGCGCAGCAGATGGCCCGCCCCCGGTTGCGGGGCATCTCCTTCAACTCGAGCCGGGGCACCGCGGCCAGGGCCGCGCGCGGCTGGTCGTACTTTCCCTGGTGCCGGCCCAACCGGCACGGGTCCTCGAAGGTCACGGTCATCGCCCGCGGGGACAGGGTCAGTTCGTCCCTGCGCTCGGCCACCAGTTCGGCCACGTGCTTGATCTCGCAGACGGGCTGGCCGAAACGCCTCTGGTACTCGTTCCTCAGCGTCAGCTGGCATTCGGGGCAGACGGTGACCACCAGCTCCGGCGCGACCGACTCGAACATCTTCACGTTCAGCGCGGCCAGCTTCTCGAAGGTCTCGTCGTCACCGGACCAGAGCTGGTCGTGTCCGCAGCATCTTTCGTCGCCGCGCACCGCCGGCGCGATGCCCAGGGCGTTGAGGATCCGGATCGCGCCCCTGACCGCGTCCAGGGTGCGGACGCCGTTGTTGGCGAAGAAGACGTCGAAGTACGGCGTGCAGCCGGTCCAGAGCATCACCTTGGACGAGGGATCGATCTTCAGGCCGGCGTCCCCGCCGCTCGTCAGCCAGTCCAGGCGCTGCTGGGGCGCGTCGGCCTGCGACTGCAGGACGGCCACCGCGTCGATGGCGCTGCAGCGGGTGAAGGCGGGCTTTTCGCCGTGCTGCCGCGAGCGGCGCCGCAACGGCGGCACCGACGGGGAGATGGGTACCTCCTGGGGGCAGACGGTGTCGCAGCGCATGCAGGTGAGACAGGCCCAGACCGCCTCGCCCGCCGACGCGGTGGGGCTCCCGCCCAGACGACGCATGAGACGGCGCGGCGAGAGGGCGCGGTTGTAGCGGGCCACCGGGCAGGCGCTCGTGCACTTGCCGCAGTCCAGACAGCGCAGAATCTCCACCGCAGCCTTGGTCATGTCTCGCTCACCTCCGTGCCGGCGCCGACGGGCTGCGCCGCGAATTCCTCGTCGCTGCTGTGACTGCGCAGGGGACTGGGACCGAGCTCGGTGATCCGGGCGACGAATTCGTCTATCAGAGCCGCCCACTGGGGACCCTCGGCCGCCGAGACCCACTCCAGCCGCACCCGGTCCTCTTCCAGGCCGAGCATGCGCAGCATCTCCTTGGTGACGTCGAACTGCTTGATGGCCCAGTGGTTGCCGAAGATGTAGTGGCAGTCGCCGATATGGCAGCCGCTGACGAGCACGCCGTCGGCGCCCATCTGGAAGGCCCGCAGCACGTGCACGGTGTTCACCCGCCCGGAGCACATGGTGCGGATCACCCGGAAGCCCGGGTTGTGGGCGATGCGGCTGCTGCCGGCCGTGTCGGCGCCCGCGTAGCTGCACCAGTTGCAGGCGAAGACCACGATGCGGGGATCGAAGCCGTCGCTCATGGCGTCTCCTCCCACAGCAACAGGGACTCCATCATGGCCTCGATCTGGGGATCGGTGAAGTGGCGGGCGGTGATGGCGCCGCCGGGGCACCAGGCCACGCAGGTGCCGCAACCCTTGCAGGAGGCCTTGTTGATCGTGGCGACCGGCACGCCCAGCTCGCCCGGCGCCAGCGACGGGGCGTTGAACTCGCAGATCTCCAGACAGGTGCCGCAGCCGCGGCAGCGCAGGGGATCGACCTCGGCCAGGGTGGGTTCGAGGGCCAGCTTCGTGCGCGACATGATCTGTCCCGCCTTGCCGGCGGCCGCCGCGGCCTCGTTCAGCGAGTCGCTGATGGGCTTGGCGCCTACGGCCGAGCCGCAGACGAACACGCCGTCGATCACCGTCTCGACCGGTCCCAGCTCGGGATGGCGCTCCATGAAGAAGCCGTCCGGCCCCAGGGGGATCTTCAGGATCTCGCGCAGGCGCGGGACGACCTCGGCGTCCGGTATCATGCCCACCGCCAGGACCACCAGGTCGGCCGGCGCCTCGATGTCCCGGCCCAGCATCACGTCCCGCGCCACGACGCCCTTGGCGATGGTCTTGGTGCCCACGACCTCGGGCTCATGATCGTCCGGTACGCGGATGAACAGCACGCCGGCGCCGCGGGCTTCGCGGTACAGCTCCTCCGCGCCGGGCGAGACGCAGCGCATGTCCCGGTACAGGACCGTGGTCTTCACGCCGCGCCGGGCCAGCTGCAGGGCCTGCTGCACCGTGGCGGGGCAACAGTAGCGGCTGCAACCGGGATTGCAGCCCTCGCGTTCGCGGCGCGAGCCGACGCACTGGATGAACACGGCGCTCGCGGGGGGCGCGCCCCCCTCGCCGAACAGCTTGTCGCCGGTGTCGGCCAGGCGCTGCTCCAGTTGCACGCTGGTCACCACGTTGCGCTTGGTGCCATGCCCGAAGCTGCCGGTCGGATCGTAGATGCGCGCGCCGGTGGCCAGGATGATGGTGCCGGTCTCTATTGCGGAGATCTTGCTCCCTTTCCCCGTGCCCGTCAGCTCGATACGGAAGTTGCCGAGGTAGCCGTGCACCGCCGCCAGGTCGGTGCGCAGGCGCACGTCGACCCGCGACGACGCCAGCTGGTCCCGCAGGGCCGCCAGCTTCTGTGCGCCGGGAGCGCCGGAACCGTAGAGGGTCTCCAGGCCGGGATCCTGGAGGATGCCGCCCAGGCTGCCGGTCTTCTCGATCAGGACCACCTCGTAGCCCTGGGCGTCCAGGTCGATGGCGGCGCGCATGCCGGCCACGCCCCCGCCGACGACCAGGGCCCGGCGGTTGACCTGCACTTCCACCGCCGTCAGGGGCTCGAGCTTCACGGCCCGGGCCACGCCCATGCGGATCTGATCGCGCGCACGCAGGTAGGCCTTGTCGGGCACGTGGGCGTGCACCCAGGTGCACTGGTCGCGGATGTTCACCATCTCGACGAGGTAGGGATTCAGGCCCGTGCGCGCCAGGACCTCGCGGAACACGGGCTCGTGGGTGCGCGGCGTGCAGGCCGCCACCACCACCCGGTTCAGCCGGTGCTCGGCGATGGCCGCCTCGATGGCGCGCTGGGCGACGTCCGCGCAGGCGAAGCTGTCGTCCGTCACGTAGACCACGCCCGGCAGCTTGCGCGCCTCGGCGGCCAGGCCCACCGGATCGACCACGCCCGCGATGTTGGCGCCGCAGTGGCAGACGAAGACGCCCACGCGCGGCTCGCCGCCCGCCTCGCGCATCTGCGGCGGCGGCGCTTCCTCGGTCCCCTGCCGGTGATCCAGCACGTGGACCGCCGCCTCGACGGCCGCGGCGCCGCCCTGGGCGACGCATTCGGGGATGATGGCCGGGGCGCCGGCGCTGCCGGCGACGTAGACGCCGCGGCGGCTCAGCTCGGCTGGCGCGTTCTCGGGATCGCGACGGCGGTAGAAGCCCTGCGCGTCCAGCTCCACGCCCAGGACGTCCGCCAGCTCCGCCGAGCCGCGGGGGGGCAGGGCCGCCACGGACAGCACCACCATGCCGGCCTCCAGCTTGTTCGGCCGGCCGGTCCGGAAATCCTCCACCCACACGGTCAGGTCGCCCGTGGCCGGGTCCTCCTGGATCTTGGCGGGCCGGCCGCGCACGTGCCTGACGTCGTCGCGCTTCAGGGTGCGCGCGACGAAGGCGTCATACCCCCGTCCAGACGCCCGCATGTCCGTGTACAGCAGCACGCACTCCCGTATGTCCGGTTCGTGCTCGTGGGCCAGCATGGCCGCCTTCACGGAGTTCATGCAGCAGTAGCGGGAGCAGTAGGGACGCCCGCCTTCGCCGCGGGAGCCGACGCACTGCACGAACACGATGCGCTCGGGGACCCGGTGGTCCGACGGACGCACGACGTGGCCGCGGGTCGGGCCGGTGGCGCAGAGCAGGCGCTCGAATTCGAGTCCGGTCAGGACGTTGAGGGCCCGGCCGTAGCCGAAGGCCTGCAGCTCGCGGGGATCCAGCTCGTCGAAGCCGGTGGCCACCACCACGGCGCCGACGTCCAGGGTGTAGTCCTCGGGCTTGTCGTCGAAGTCGATGGCGTTTGGCTCGCAGGCCCGCAGGCACCGGTCGCAGTAGAGGAAGTCGTCGTTCAGACAGGCTTCGCGGTCGATATGGAAGGTCGCGGGCACGGCCTGGGGGAAGGGACGGTCGATGGCCTTCGCCGCTTTCATCCCCACGTCGTAGGGATTGGGCCTGACCGCGGGGCAGGCCTCGCTGCACAGGCTGCAGCCGACGCAGAGATCGGGGTCCACGTACCTCGGTTGCCGGCGCACCCGGGCAGCGAAGCGTCCGGCCGCGCCTTGCAGACCGATGACCTCCGAGAGCGTATGCAACCTTATGCGGGGATGCCGACCGGCATCCATCATCAGGGGGCCGAGAATTCAGATCGAGCAGTCGACCGTCGGAAACACCTTGTCCAGCTGGCTCATGCGACCGCCGAGGGAAGGCGATCGCTCCACCAGGTGCACCTGGAATCCCGCCCGGGCGAGGTCGAGTGCGGACTGGATGCCCGCGATCCCGCCGCCGATCACCAAGACTCCCCTAGCCGTGGTAGTGTCCATATCCCTTCTCGAAGGCTTGCAGGTTGAGTTCGATCGTGGCCGCGGGGACCGACGATTCGACGGCTTTCATGGCGGCTTCCTTGCCCACGACGCCCGTGGCCGCCGTGGCGAAGCCAACCACGACGATGTTCTGGACGATGCGCTTGCCCAGCTCCTCGGCGATGCGCACCGCCGGCACGCCGTACCGCTTGACGCCGGCGGCGAGTTCGTCGCCGGGATGGACCAGATCCTCGTCGTAGATCAGGGTCCCGCCTTCTATCAGCTCGCCGGCGTACTTCTCGTATCCTTCGCGCGACAGGGCGATCAGCACGTCCGTCTTGCGCAGGTAGGGGAAGGAGACGAACGCGTCGTCCACGATCAGGGCCGAGGCGCAGGCGCTGCCCCGGGCCTCGGGCCCGAAGCTCTGGGTCATGGTCGAGTGCAGGCCGTCGTAGATGGCGGCGGCCTTGCCGAAGATGAAGCCCGTCATGATGACGCCCTGGCCGCCGTAGCCGGTGATCCTGATCTCACGCCTTGACATGGTCCTTCTCTCCCTGCTGGGCCGCCTTCACCTCGGCGGCGCGGTAATAGTCGTCCCCCAGCGCGGTCAGGAGCTGCCGCTCGCTGAGCTCTTGCCAGGTGGGCCGCTCGATGTCGAGGAACTTGCCCACCTTGATGGTCTTCTGGTAGTCGATGGCCAGCTGGGAGGTATCGCAGTCGTGCTCGATCCGGCTGTGGTCGTGGTAGAACTTCATCAGGTCGAAGCCGGAGCCGAGGCGGTTGCGGCGCGCGTAGAGGGTCGAGCAGGGGGCGACGGCCTCGACGAACGAGAAGCCGGGCTTGAGCAGGGCTTCCGTAAGCGATTTCGTGAGGCGCCGCACATGCAGCGAGGTCCAGCGCGCGATGTACACGGCCCCGCAGGCCTCGAGCAGGCTGGGCAGGCTGAAGGGCGGTTCGAAGGCCCCGTGGGGCGTGGTGGACGTGTTGGCCGGCTGCGGGGTGGTCGGCGCGGCCTGGCCGCCCGTCATGCCGTAGATGAAGTTGTTCACGCAGACCACCATGATGTCCATGTTGCGCCGCGCGGCATGGATCAGGTGGTTGCCGCCGATGGCCGACAGGTCACCGTCGCCGCTGAACACCACGACCTTCAGGTCGCGGTTTGCCAGCTTCAGGCCGGTGGCGAAGGGGATGGCCCGGCCGTGGGTTGTATGGTACGAATCGAGCTTCACGTACCCGGCCACCCGGCCGGTGCAGCCGATACCCGAGACGATGGCCATCTTGTCGTAGTCCATCTTCGCCTTGTCGATGGCGTCGATGAAGCACTTGACCACCGTGCCGATGCCGCACGTCGGGCACCAGATGTGCGGGAAGCGGTCCGTGCGCAGCAGGTGCGCCTGGGGATGTTCGAGGTGGGTCGTCTCGGTCATTTTGCCGCCTCCTCTATGGCCCGCTGGATGTCGGCGGGATCGTGCACGTTGCCGCCCATGTGGGGCACCAGCGTCACCGGCGCCCGGCCGGCGGCGCAGCGCTCCACCTCCAGGCTGAGCTGTCCGTAATTGATCTCCGGCACCACGAATCCCTTGACCTGCGGCGCGAGCTCCCTGATCCGGGTCTCGCAGAAGGGCCAGATGGTGAGCAGGCGGATGCTGCCCACCCTGATGCCGGCCGCGCGGGCCCCGTCGATGGCCGCGCGGGCCACGCGGGCGGTGATGCCGTACGAGATGACCGCCACCTCGCATCCGTCCACCTGGTCCTCCTCGAGTCTGACGATCTCGTCCGCGTTGAGGCGGATCTTGTCGCAGAGCCGGCGGACCAGCTTGTCCTGGCATTCGGCTGTCATGACCGGATAGCCGCGCTCGTCGTGGGTCAGGCCGGTGACGTGATAGCGATGGCCCTCTCCCGCGTGCGCCATGGCGGGGACCATGTCCGCGCCCACGGCGAAGGGCAGGTATTCACCGGGCGCGGCGTCCGTCTTGCGGCGCGGCGTGATCTCGATGTCCTCCGCGGCCGGAATCACCACACGCTCGGTCATGTGGCCGATGCACTCGTCGAGCATCACCATCACCGGCACGCGGTATCGCTCGGCCAGATTGAAGGCGTCGATGACCAGGTAGTAGGCCTCCTGGGGGGACTGGGGCGCGAGGGCGATGATCTCGTAGTCGCCGTGCGACCCCCAGCGCGCCTGCATGATGTCCGCCTGGCCCACCATCGTCGGCAGCCCGGTCGACGGCCCGCCCCGCTGCACGTTGATGATCACGCACGGGGTCTCGAGCATGGCGCCCAGGCCGATGTTCTCCATCATCAGGCTGAAACCGGGACCGGAGGTGACGGTCATGGCCTTGGCGCCGCCCCAGACCGCGCCCAGCACGGCGGTGATAGAGGCGATCTCGTCCTCCATCTGGATGAAGGTCCCTCCGACCCTGGGCACCCGGGCGGCGAAGCGCTCGACCACCTCGGTCGAGGGCGTGATCGGATAGCCGGCCACGAAATCGCAGCCGGCCGACAGGGCCCCCTCGGTGCAGGCGTGATCGCCGTCGAGGTAATGGCTGCCCGTGAGCACGCGCTTGGGGTCAGCTGACGCCATCGGCGGCCTCCTCAGGTTTCTGGGTGGAGTCATCCTCTTCGGCCGGCAGGCAGAAGATGGCGAAATCGGGGCAGATCACCTCGCAGAGATCGCATTCCACGCAGTTCCCCGCCTCGACGACCTCGGGGTAGTGGTAACCCTTGGTATTGAATTCGGAGGACATGCGCAGCACGTCGCGCGGGCAGAATTCGACGCAGAACTCGCAACCCTTGCAGCGATCGACTATGAGATGGATTTCGCCCTTGGGAATCTTGACTTGCTGGATGTCCAGCGGGGTCCGCCAGTAGCGCATCGCCACGTTCCCTCCCGGGCCTCGCCGGCGGTCGCGGTCACATGCACCGTTCGGCCGACGGCCAAATTCAGAGCGGTGGGTAGGGGCGAAGTGTGCGCAGCGCCTTGCGGTCCGATTCGGCTCCGTCTGTTGCTCGTCTGCAAGCGTCGAGTTGTCCGTCGAAGGGGTGCCAGCCTGCAGTGATCCATCAGGACTTCGTCCACCCGTGCCCAAGTCTAACACGTTGTACCACAATGTGGTTTGAAAAACAAGTTCATTTGGACGGAAACTGCGTGAGAAGATGTATCATGTTCATCTTTTCATCTCCGTCCGGGGCGGCCGACCGGTCAGACCTTCCCCGCCTTCACCACCTTGATCATCAGGCTCGGCAGGCCGACGCGAGAGAGACCGTCGAGCGCGTGGAAGCCGCCCTCGTCCGGCGCCCAGGCGGGCGGCGGCGGCGCGCGCCAGACGTCGATGCGCAGCGTGAAATGGGTGAAGACGTGGCGCACCTCGCCGCACGGCTCCCAGTCTCCCCGGAAGGGCGCACGGTCCAGGGCAGAGCCGTCGTCCCAGCGCTCCGTCCGCCAGGGCGTGGACGGGACTTCCATCATGCCGCCCAGCAGCCCCCGCTCCGGACGGCGGCGCAGCCAGATCTCGCCCCCGCGCACGACGAGGAACGCGACGCCGCGCCGCACCGGTCCGGCCGTCCTCGCCGCCCGGCGCGGATAATCGGCCTGCAGCCCCTCCTCGTGCGCCTGGCACCAGCGCGACAGGGGGCAACGCGTGCATTCGGGACTCTTCGGCGAACAGACGGTCGCGCCGAGATCCATGATCGCCTGGGCGTAGTCGCCCGGGCGTCGCGGATCCGCGAGGGCCGCGGCGAGCGCCTTCAGCTCGGCCTTGGCCTGCGGCAAGGGCGTTCCGACGGCGTGCAGCCGCGCGACGACGCGCTCCACGTTGCCGTCGACGACGTTGGCGGGCGCATCGAAGGCGACCGCGCGGATCGCCGCGGCCGTATAGGGACCGACTCCCGGCAACGCGAGCAACGCCTCCTCGGAGGATGGGAACTCGCCCCCCGCGTCGGCCACCGCGCCGGCGCAGGCGAACAGGTTGCGCGCCCGGGCGTAGTAGCCCAGGCCCGCCCAGGCCGCCAGCACGTCGTCGCGGTCGGCGGCGGCGAGGTCCTGGACGGTCGGCCAGCGGGCCAGGAAGCGGCGATAATAAGGCGTGGCGCTGGAAACGGTGGTCTGCTGTAGCATGATCTCCGACAGCCAGACGGCGTAGGGGTCCGGCCTCGCGCCGCGCGCGCGATCCTCGGGGCGCACGCGCCAGGGCAGGGCCCGTCCTTCCCTGTCGTACCATTCCAGCAAGGCGTTGCGCAGTGCGGGGACCGGCAGTCGGTTTGTCGGATGTCTCATCGGGCTCAGTCCTCCCCGTCACCCGTCAGGCGTTCCTCGAGCCAGGCGATCATGCGGGGGTCCCGGAGCGGGCCGGCCGTCGCAGCCGCAAGCGCCCGGCGGTAATCCTGGCGGGCCTCCCCCGTCTGCCGCATCTGCTCGTGGATACGACCGAGCTGGAGGTGGCATTCCGCGCGCTGGAGGTTCGCGCCGTACCAGGGCTCGAAATCGGCGGCGACGGCCCGGGCGAAGGCTTCCCGCGCGCGGTCGAGCTCGCCCGACCGGAGATGGGCTTCCCCGACCTGCGCGTACTGCTGGCCGAAGCCGCGTTCGCGCGTGATCCCCTCGATCGGCAGGTTGACGACCAGGACCAGCAGAACCAGCGGCACGAGCGAGAGAAGGACGGGCCGGTAGCGCTGCGCCCTGAGGTGCGCCCCCCACCAGCATAATTGCAGCGCGGCGGCGACGACCAGGACCCCGGCCAGGGTGAGCCGGTAGCGTCCCAGCACGAAGGTGATCGTGAAGGCGGCGAACTGGGAAACGAGCAGGGCGATGAGCAGCAGATGGCGGCGCCACTCGCGTCCCCGGCAGACCAGTCCGACCAGTCCGATCGGCGCGACGAGACCGAAACCGAGACCGGCCAGGCGCAACGCCCCGGAGTAGCGCCGGGCGAAATAGAAGTTGTCGTTGATGCCGAGTTCGGTGGCGTGCAGGCAGAGCCGGGCCTTGCGGACCCACAGGCGGACGGCCCGACCGGGATTCTGCAGCACGTAGTCGCGCGCCTTGCCCGCGAAGAAGGCCGACATCCGCGAGGGGCGCATGTCCCGTGCGGTGCGTTTTTCGTCGCGCAGGTAGTAGCCGAGATGCGATCCCCAGATGTCGTTGTACGGATAGGTCGCGGCGTCGCCGTAGGTGCCCGTGGCGAGTTCGTTGTTGCCGATAAACAGGTTCTTGCCCGCATTCGAGGTCAGGAGGACGAAATCCCACCCGACCGCGTAGTTGCGCACGGTCACGAGCCCCACGACCAGGACGCAGGTGACCGACACGATCGCGATCCGCCCGAGGCGCGCGCGCGCCGGCGACCCGGGAAAGCCGAACCAGAGCCAGACGAGAACCCCCGGGAAGAAGAGCAGGGCGGTGCCGTGCGCCAGCGCGCAGAGTCCGACGGCCAGGCCGCCGGCGACCCACCAGCCGCGGGATTCGCGCCGGGCGGCCAGCAGGAGCGCGAGCGTCGCCGCCATGTGGAGGCCGAGGGTCAGCGCCGACGGCATCAGGATGCCGTCGTAGTAGATGAAGAGCCCGTAGAGCGCGGCGATCAGGCCGGCGAGCAGGCCCGCCACCGGACCGGCCGACAGCATCGCGATCCAGCAGATCAGCAGGCAGGTGACGGCGCCGAGCGCGCATTGCAGGTAGCGCGCATGCGCGATCTCGTCGCCGGGGGCCGCCGCGTAGACAGCCGCGAGGGCGTAGGGATAGAGCGGCGCCAGGTAGAACACCTCGTCGCCCAGCCAATCGCCCCCGGCGATCCCGCGCGCCGTCCTGTCGTAGTATTGCGAGTCGTACATGGGGATCGAATCGCGCATCAGGGGGCTATCGGCGGCTTGGCGGACGTGTCCGATGCGCAGCGCGAGCGCTAAGAGAAACACGACAGCGGAGATGAACCAGGGGTGGCGCCAGTTGAAACGGCGAGCTGGTTTGACGGTCATGAGGCGGCCCCCGGTCGGTTGACGGCCCAATCGTCCCGGCTGTTCGGCTTCCCATATTACCAGATGTCCGCTCCGGAATCCGGTGTTTACGCCGTGCGTACGCGGCGGCGGCGTTGACGTTGGCCGGGCGTCCGCGCTAGGATGTGTTTCAGCCCGGCGAGACGCCGGAGATCATGCGCATGTTTTCCTGTCCCTCCGCCGGCTGAGGCCTGCCCCGGCGACGAAAGGGGCGCGATGCCGAGCTACAGCAGGGACGTCACCGTCCGGCTCAGGGACACCGACGCCGCGGGCGTCATCTACTTCACCAGCCTGCTGGTCTTCGCCCACGAGACCTTCGAGCGGTATCTCGACGCATGCGAACGTCCGCTCGGGCGGCAGCTCGCCGAGGACGACGACCTGCTGCCCATCGTCCATTGCGAGGCGGATTACCGGCGCGGCGTTACCGTCGGCGACCGGTTGACCGTCGAGATGGCGGTCGACGCCATCGGCGAGTCCTCGTTCACCCTGGCCTACACGCTGCGCCGGAACGGCGACGAGGTCGGGCGCTGCCGGATCGTGCACGCGTCCCTCGGCAGGCGCAGTCTCCTGTCCGTCCCCCTGCCCGCCGTTGTGCGGGATCACCTGCGTGAATTGTCCGGAGGATCCGGCTGAGCCTCCTGCGACGCGAGGTAGGTTTCCAGCAGTGCCCGCCGGTCGATCTTGCCGAGCGCCAGCCGCGGCAGCTCCTCGACGACGATGATGTCGTCGGGCATGAGCAGCTTCGGCAGCCGCGCCGCCAGCCAGTCCCTCAGCTCCGCCCGCTCGATCTCGGCCGGCGCCGCATACAGCACCGGCCGCCGGCCCCAGCGCCGGCTCGGCGCGGCGATGACGGCGCAATCGTCGACCGCGGCGCAGCGGCGCGCGACCGACTCGATCTCGGCCGGGGAGATGTTCTCGCCGCCGGAGATGAAAGTCGCGTCCAGGCGGCCGAGCAACTCGAGACGGCCTTCGCCATCGAAACGTCCCAGATCTCCGGTATGGAACCAGCCGTCCGCATCGCGCGCGGCGGCGGCCTCGCCGCCGAGATACCGCGAAAAGACCGCCGGGCCGCGGATCGTGATCTCGCCGCCGGCGCCGGCCGCCGCCTCGCGGCCGTTGCCGTCGACCACGCGCACCTGCATCCCGGGCAGGGGCCGGGCCGACGCGCGGGCGCCGCCGTCGAATTCCCCCGGCGCCGCGGTGCAGATCTGCGATGACGCCTCGGTCATGCCGTAGGTCGGCAGGACGGGCACGGCAAGGCGCCGGCAGAGCTCGAGCAGCTGCGGGTCGGGCGCTTCGCCGCCGAGCAGGATCGCTTTCGCCCGCGACAGGACCCGGGCCTGCGGATCCGCGGCGAGCAGCGACCGGAGCATCTCCGGGACGCAGGACAGGATCGAGACGGCGCCTGCCGCGATGCCGTCGAGCGTCGCGCCGGGTGCGAAGCCGTCGCGCACGAGCACCGCGCTGCCCGCCAGCGCGCTGCGGAACAGGATCGCCAGGCCGCCGACGTGGCAGAAGGGCAGGTCGGCCAGCCAGCAGTCCTGCGCGGCCAGGGGCAGGTTCGCGTTGGCTGCCGACGCGGCGGCGACGTGGTTGGCCGTTGTCAGGACGACACCCTTGGGTGCGCCGCCGCTGCCCGAGGTGAAGACGACCGTGGCCTCGCGGGCGAGAGCGAGCGCGGCGTCGCCGGCGCCCGGCGCGCCGTGGCCCTTCGCCGCGGCCCGGCCGATCTCCAGCACGCCACGGACG
>JAHIYU010000177.1 GCA_018814885.1 bacterium
CACCAGGAGGAGCTCGACCCCGTGTCCTTCGTATGGTCGCACGAGACGATCGCCGGGCTCCGGGCCGTCAAGCTCGCCGGCAACTGGACGAGCCGCCGGGTGGAGGTGGGCGGCCCGTTCTGGTGCTATTTCGTCGCGGACGAGGCGCGCGGGCGGATTTTCTGTCTCGACCTGCTCGTCTATGCTCCGAACAAGGAAAAGATGGATTTTTTCAGACGGCTGCGGGCCCTGCTGGAGACGTTCTCGCTCACGGCGCCCGGAACCTGATGCGGAGGAGGGACATGCAGGCGAGGCTTCCGGACCCTATGACGCGGCGTAGAGCGATCGCGCTTGTCCTGTGCATTTCGGCGGCGGTACTGTGTCCGGCGCCGCTCATGCAGGCGGCGGCTGCGGCGGAGAGCGGATTCGCCGATCCTGAATCCCCGATCGTTCTGGTCTTGCACTGGCAAGGGGGCATCGGCCCCATCGCCGTCGAATACCTGACGGAAGGGATCGTCCGGGCCGGGGAGCAGCGCGCTGAACTGCTGATCCTGGCCCTGGACACGCCGGGCGGTCTGGATACGTCCATGCGCGACATGGTCCGGTACATTCTTGCCTCGGAGGTGCCGGTGGCGGTCTTCGTCTGGCCGGCCGGATCTCGCGCGGCCTCGGCGGGCGTTTTCCTGCTGGCGGCCTCGCACGTGGCCGCCATGGCGCCGTCGACCAACGCCGGGGCGGCCCATCCGGTGAACATGGGCGGCGAGATGGACGAGGTGATGTCCGGCAAGGTGACCAACGACGCCGTCGCCTATCTCACGGGCCTGGCCGCGGGGCGAGGTCGCAGCACTGGCTGGTGCGAAGACGTCGTGCGCGAGAGCGTCTCCGTTCCGGCGGATAGCGCACTGGCCCTGGGCATGATCGACGTAGTGGCGGCGGATGTCGGTGAACTGATCGTCTGGTGCGACGGGCGCTTCCCGGCCGGGGGCGGCGCCGTGATGCGGACCGCCGGCGCCTGGGTCGTGGAGATGCCGCTCAGCTGGCGGCAGAAATTCCTGCGTACGATAACCGACCCGAACATCGCGTACATCTTCCTCATGCTCGGCATCTATGGCATCTTCTTCGAGTTGAGTCGGCCCGGCGCCGTGCTGCCGGGCGTCGTGGGTGTGCTGGGACTCCTGCTGGCAATGCTCGCCTTCCAGGGCCTGCCGGTGAACTACGTGGGGGTGCTGCTGTTGCTGCTGGGCGTTATTCTGCTCCTGCTCGAGATCAAGATCACCAGTTACGGTGCGCTGGCTGTGGGGGGGACGGTTTCCCTTTTGCTCGGGTCGGTCCTGCTCTTCGAAAACGCAGGTCCCCTGGGTACGCTGTCTCTCAAGCTGGTGTTGCCCGTCGTGGTATTCACGGTGTTGCTGATTCTCGGGCTGGTGGGCTTGGGCCTGAAGGCGCAACGCAAACCGCCCGCGTCGGGTCAGCAGGCCATGACGGGTATGATCGGGTCGGTAGTCAAGGTCGTGGCGGACGCCACTGATGGCGGATGCCAAGGCGTGATCGCGGTATTCGGCGAGTATTGGTCGTTCGATGCTGACACTCCCGTGCGCGTGGGTGACCGCGTGATCGTGACGGGGTGCGAAAATGGCCGGGTGCGCGTGCGTCCGGCTGCCAACCCGGGAGGCTGACATGCAATTCCTGACCTTGGGCGTGGGGCCGATCATCCTGCTGGTGCTGGTGATCCTGGCGAATGCCGTCCGTATCCTCCGCGAATACGAGCGCGCGGTGGTGTTCAGGCTGGGGAGGCTGAATGGGGTCAAGGGGCCAGGTCTGATCCTGCTGATACCGGTGATCGACCGCATGGTCAAGATCAGCTTGCGGACGATACCCATGGACGTGCCGCCCCAGGACGTCATCATGCACGACAATGTGTCGGTGAAGGTCAACGCCGTCATCTACTTCCGGGTCGTGCAGCCGGACAAGGCCGTGATCAACGTGGAGGATTACCTGTACGCCACCAGCCAGGTCGCCCAGACCACGTTGCGCAGCGTGATGGGGCAGGTGGAAATGGACGATCTGCTGTCGAAACGGGACCAGCTGAACCTCCAGATCCAGGAGATCATCGACAAGCAGACGGATCCCTGGGGCATCAAGGTCAGCACCGTCGAGATCAAGGACGTCGATCTGCCGGTGGAGATGCGCCGCGCCATGGCGCGGCAGGCCGAAGCAGAACGCGAGCGGCGCGCCAAGGTCATCCACGCCGACGGCGAACTGCAGGCCAGCCATAAGCTCGCCGAGGCCGCAGCCATCATCTCCCGGGACCCGGCCGCCATCCAGCTGCGCTACCTGCAGACCGTGACGGAAGTGGCGCGGGAGAACAACTCGACGACGATTTTCCCGATCCCGGTGGACATCATCAGCCACCTCCTGAACCGGAAAGACAAGGAATGACCGCCCTTTTGCCCAGATGCGGCGTCCGGCGGTGTCCCCTGCTGCCGGTGGCCGCCGCGGCATTGCTGGCTGTGTGCACCCAGGTCGCGGTCTCCTACGCCGACGCATATGTGCTCGAGCCCAAGCGTGGGCGCACCAGGCCTGTCTCCGAGGCGAGCCTGCCGGTCGAGGCGGCGTGGGGTCTCTCGGTGGTGGTCGGCGCCAGCGCCGGCGGCGACGTCTTCCGTGTGAAGGAAGAGCTGACCACGGACTGGACGGCGCCGGTCGCAGGGGAGACTTTCCAGGCCCAGCGGTTCACGGTGACCCTGGACGAGAGTGTCCTGCTTGGCTTCTGTCTGGCGCGCCGCATGACACCGCGGGGCTGGTTATGCGTCGATTTCTCCTGGACCGAAATGGATGCCACCGCCCTGGCCAATGACTCCCAATTCGTTAAACTCGTGCACTACGACACCTTGACGATGGTGTGGATCGGCCTGGGCTGGGAGCAACGACTGCTGGACACCCCGCTTGCACCCTTCCTCAGTGCGGGTGTGGGCTACCTGGACGTGAGCGCCAGGGCGGATTACCTGTCGCAGTCGAAGCTCGCACCCAGGATCGGCGCGGGCGCGTTCTACAGCCTTGCCGGTGCCTGGCGGTTGCGGGGGGAGATCTCGGATACGGTCGTTCAGTTGAGATCAGAGGGGATCACGGAGGCGAACTGGCCTTTGACTGCGGCGTACAAGGAGGTGGGGCCGCAACACCTGATGGGTTTGTCCTTCGGATTGGCCGTACTCTTCTGACAGAATGTCCCGATTATGAGAATAAGGCATATAATCGATCCATAGATCCAGCCATTCATTAGTTAATGTATTACCTTGATTGTATATCGTATTTGGCTGTGCCGTATGTTATTAAAGAATATTCACGTTCGCGCAGAATGACATGACTGTACATTCGGGTTGCATGCAAGTGTCGATTGCGTTTAATTGCATGCTTGTCGTCTAGCTGTCGTGAAACGTCCTCGCGCCGAACAGGGAGTATTCCATGGGCAATGTGATCGCCGTCGTGAATCACAAGGGAGGGTCGGGCAAGACGACCACCGCCTTGAATCTGGCCGCCGGACTGACCCGATACAGCGATATCACCTCCTCCTGCCTCGTCATCGACATGGATCCGCATTGCTGCGCAACATCCACACTGCTCGGGAAACCGGATGGCGAACCTCCGGCCCGTTCGATCTTCGACGTGTTACGCCGGGCCATCACACCGCAGGACGGCATAACCTCGACGGTCTTCGACGAGAACATCGACGTGATACCTTCCAGCCCGTCACTGGACAGCATCTCCCGCACCCAGATCACCGACCGGCTGGTGAAGGTGACCCAGGGGCTGGCCTCCTCGTACGGCTGGATCATCATCGACACGCCGCCCAACCTGGGGATCCTCACGCAGAACGCCCTGGTCGCCGCCGATTACGTGCTGATCCCGACGCCGTGCACGGGGCTGGCCGTATCGACGATGGACCAGCTGCGCGCGACCATCGAGAAGGTACAGGAACGTCAAAACATCTGGCTGCAGATAATTGGTGTGCTGGTGACCCTCAAGGACGGTCGTACGGACCTGCAGAAGCACGTGGCTAAGCAGATGCGCAGCCAGTTTAAGAACGCCGTCTTCAAGACCATGATCACCAACAACATCAAGATCGAAGAGGCGCCCTCGCACTTCAGGAGCATCTTCTCATACGACTCGGGCTGTCTGGGAGCTTCCCTGTACCGGGATTGGATCAAGAGCGAGTTGTTGCGGCGACACAAGCTGCTCGAGAAGAAGAAGGGCGACAAGCTGGAGGCCCTCAACACCGCCGCCCTGCAGGCTCCGAACAAGTAGGGTTCCGCGGGTATCGGGTCGTGGAATCAGTCCAGGCGCACGAAGGGATTGCTCGCCATCTCTTCGCCGACAGTGGTCGCAGGACCGTGCCCCGTATGGAGCACGGTCTTCTCGTCCATGGTGTAGACGAGGGTGCGGATGCTTCTGGCGAGCGTGTCGAAGTCGCCGCCCGGCAGGTCGGTCCGACCGATCGATCCCGCGAAGATCACGTCTCCAACCAGGGCGCTGTCCCCGAAATGAAAGATCAGATGGCCGGGGCTGTGGCCGGGTGACTGGAGCCAGCGCAGGTCGCCGCCGGCGAAGGGCAGCTTGCCCCCGGCTCCGGCCGGCAGCAACTCCCAGCGCGGAGTCGCCACCGGGAGGAACCCGTACATGGCGCGGGCGCCATTGAGGTTCTCGATCAGGGCGCGATCGTGAGGATGCACCAGCAGGGGGAGATCCCATTCGGCCTGAATCATGGCGGCGGCGGAGATGTGATCGAAGTGGCAATGTGTACAGAGCAGGTACGACAGTCTGCAGGCGGAGGCTTCGACTGCGGCCAGCAGCACGTCCGGGTCATCGCCGGGATCCACCAGCGCCGCCACGCCGGCGGCCGGGGACGAGAGCAGGTAGGCATTCATCAGCAGCGGACCGACGGTCAGGCAGCGCAGTTCCCAGTCCGTGTGCTCGAGGCCTGGCAGGGGCATGTCGATTCCCGGTCTTCAAGGGAGAGGCCGGCCGCTTGGCCGGCCCCCTTCTGCGGTCGGCGTCACCGATCGTCCAGGGAGACATCTTCGTAGTACTCCCGGCCGAGGTGTGTGATCAGCTCTTCGCCCATCATCCAGCGCAGGGTGTTCTTGAGTTTCTTCTGCTGGATGAAGAGGTCGTGTTCGGGATAGAGCCCCTCGGGAGTGACCGGGCTCTTGAAATAGAAGGACAGCCATTCCTGGATCCCGGAAAGACCGGCGCGTCTGGCCAGGTCGAGGAAGAGTGCCAGATCGAGCACGATCGGGGCGGCCAGGATGGAGTCTCGGCAGAGGAAATCCACCTTGATCTGCATGGGCATACCCAGCCAACCGAAGATGTCGATGTTGTCCCAGCCCTCCTTGTTGTCGCCGCGGGGCGGGTAGTAGTTGATCCTGACCTTGTGGTAGAGGTCGCCGTAGAGATCCGGGTAGAGCTCCGGCTGGAGGATCGTGTCCAGTACGCTCAGCTTCGATTCCTCCTTGGTCTTGAAGCTCTCCGGATCATCCAGGACTTCGCCGTCGCGGTTGCCGAGGATGTTGGTGGAGAACCAGCCGTTCACTCCAAGCAGGCGGGCCTTGAAGCCGGGGGCGAGGATGGTCTTCATCAGCGTCTGGCCCGTCTTGAAGTCCTTGCCCATCGTGGGCGTGCCCGTCTCCAGGGCCAGCTGCTCCAGGGCCGGGAAATCGGCGCTAAGGTTGGGCGCGCCGTTGGCATAGGGTATGCCCATCTTGATGGCCGCGTAGGCGTAGATCATGCTCGGCGCGATGTCGGGATGATTGTTGCGCAGGCCGTTCTCGAAGGACTCTACCGTCTGGTGCACGTCGGACGGCTTCATGTAGATCTCGGTGGATCCGCACCAGACCATGACCAGTCGATCGCAACCCTTCTCCCGCTTGAAGTTCTCCATGTCGGCCATCAGCTGCTCGGCGAGCTCCATCTTATCGGCCCCCTGCTTGACGTGGGTGCCGTGGAGCTTCTTGACGTAGTAGTTGTCGAACACGGCCGGCATGGGTTTGATGGCGCTCAGCTCGGCCTCAAGTTCCAGCAGGAGCTCCCGCGGCAACACGCCGGCGGTCAGCGCGGCATCGAAGATGGAATCCTCGAAGATGTCCCAGCCGCCGAATTCGATGGCACCGAGATCGGCCAGGGGCACGAAATTGCGGACCAGGGGCTGGCGGTTGTCCGTCCGCTTGCCCAGCCGGATATGTCCCAGCTGGGTGAGGCTGCCGATGGGCAGCCGAAGCCCCTTGCGTACCGCGATTACTCCGGCCATGAAGGTCGAGGATACGGCGCCCATGCCTGGCGTGAGAATGCCCAGCTTACCTCCTGCAGGCTTGACTTCCAGGCCAGTGGTCATGTCTAGCTCCTCTCTTTGCTGCTATTTTCGCTCATGCCGGCGGGGTGTAGACCGGGCGGCAAGACAGTGGCGACGAGGATTCCGGCGACGGCGGCGCCTCTGGGCGGGGTCATGCCGGCATGAAGGTCGACTCGCACGAATAAACCTCATCGACGTATGAACGCAAGCCTTTTGTATGCCCCGGTGCCGATGTGTAATTTTTCTTTCGCGCGCCAGGATTCTGGTATATTAATGGCTTCCAACGCAAGGAACATATTTTGCCGATGGGCAAAGCAACCCGGCGCTGCATTTTCCCCGAGCCGGCAGCCGATTTGCCGTGGGGACGACTCCCAGCCATAAGGAGATTCACGTCCATGACGCGCCAGATGATGGTCCCATTTCTCGACCTCAAGGCCCAGATCGCGCCGCTGCGAGCGGAACTGGACGCCGCGATCGCGGATGTCGTGGACAACACCGCGTTCATCCTCGGCGACCGATTGGCCGGCTTCGAGCGCGATTTCGCGAGCTTCTGCGGTTGCCGCGAGGCCGTGGGCGTCGATTCCGGCACCCAGGCCCTGCACCTGATCCTGCGCAGTATGGGTGTGGGGGAGGGCGACGAGGTCGTCACCGTGCCCAACACCTTCATCGCGACCGTGGAAGCGATCGTGTACACCGGTGCCACGCCCGTCTTCGTGGATGTCGATCCCGACACCTGGCTCATGGACCCGTCCGCCCTCGCAGGCGCCATCACGCCGCGCACCAAGGCCATCCTTCCCGTGCATCTTTTCGGCAACGTGTTGCCGTGGGACGAACTGGTGGCCGTGGCGGGGGATATCCCGCTGGTCGAGGATGCCTGCCAGGCTCACGGGGCTCGGTTCGACGGCCGCAGGACCGGGAGCCTGGGGCTGGCAGGTGCCTTCAGCTTCTATCCGGGCAAGAATCTCGGCGGTTTCGGGGACGGCGGCATGGTCGTGACGGACGACGCCGACATGGTCGCGCTGCTGCGCAGTCTGCGTCACCATGGCCAGGGTGATAAGAACCTGCACGACCACATCGGCTACACGGGCCGCCTCGACGCACTGCAGGCCGTCGTGCTGGACATCAAGTTGAAACATCTGGACACCTGGAACGCGAAGCGCCGGGAGGTGGCCGGACACTACCGCGAGCGTCTCGAGGGGACGTATCGCATGCCGGCCGTGGTTCCCGGAACGGAACCCGTACACCATCTTTTCCCCATCCAGGATCGCGACGCCGCAGGTCTGATCACCCGCTTGAAGGAACATAACGTGTTCTGCGGCAGGCACTACCCGGTTGCATGCCACCTCCAGCCGGCATTGAGTGGATTAATCGCCGAAGGCACATCCTACCCGGTGGCGGAAGACTTGTGTGAAAATATCGTTTCCTTGCCGATTTTTGCAGAAATGACGCATGAAATGGTAGACTTCGTGTGCGATCTTCTGCTATAATACGCGAAGATTCGTGGCCAGTGTGCTGCGCTCCGGGGGGCATCGAGTAAAGGAAGGAGCTTGATGGCAACAAGCTAACGCGTTTCCAAATGCTGCATCACTCTGATCTGGCAGAGGGAGAACCTACACATGAAGGAAGACGCGGTGGCTTTTTCGGCTGTTGCAGCTGAGGTTGTGTCCTCCGGTCCAACTCTCTACCTGGTAGCCGACACGTCACGATCAGCCAGTTTCCGCGGAAAGCTCAAACGCTACAGCGATGTCCTTTTATCGGGCCTCGCGGTTGCGTTGTTGTCCCCGCTGCTTCTGGTGATCTCGATCCTGGTCAAGAGATCCAGCCCCGGTCCCATCCTGTTCGTGCAGGAGAGGGTTGGCAAGGACGGGGTGCCCTTCCCGTTCCTGAAATTCCGAACCATGGTCCATAACAGCGACGACGCGATCCATCGTCAGTTCGCCGCCATGTTCATCAACGGGAACGAGAAGGAAACCGCCCAGGATAATGTCTTCAAGATGACCGATGATCCGCGCGTGACGAGGATCGGCGCCTGGCTGCGCAGGACGTCTCTGGACGAGTTGCCCCAGTTGATCAACATCATACGCGGCGAGATGAGCCTGGTCGGGCCACGACCGCCCATCGCCTACGAACTGGATCACTATCAGCCCTGGCACCACGAACGCCTGCGCGTCACGCCCGGGCTGACTGGTCTCTGGCAGGTGAGCGGTCGCAGCAACGTGACCTTCGAGGAGATGGTCCGACTGGACATCCACTACATCAACACGTGGTCCTTGCGTATGGATCTTGAGATCATGCTCAAGACGCTGCCGGTGGTTCTGAGAGGCACCGGAGGCTATTGACAGTTCCCGCAAACGAGGGATAATCGCTCAAGCTCCTGCCTCCCGACACGATACAATGAACAAGGCCGGCTTGTGCAGAGGCACCGGCCGGCTTTACTATGTCTGATCGCCCAACACCGAGACGGGAACGAAGGAGATGGCAATGCTGAGGATGGCAGCCGTGGGATGTGGCTACTGGGGGCCGAACCTCATCCGGAACTTCAACAATCATCCGGACGTGGACCTCGTCGCCATATGTGATCTCAAAGAGGACAGGCGCCGGCACATGGCCAAGCTCTATCCCCAGGCCAAGGTCACGGCGGATTTCGCGGACATCGTCGCGGACGATTCGATACAGGCCGTGGTCGTGGCGACGCCGGTCTCCACACATTTCCCGCTCGGCAAGGCCGTGCTGGAGAGCGGGAAGCATCTCTTCATCGAGAAGCCCATGGCGGCCAGCGCCGAGGAATGCCGCCAGCTGGTGGACATCGCCGTCTCCCGCAGGCTGCAGATCATGGTCGGCCACATATTCCTCTTCGTGCCCGCGGTGCGCAAGATCAAGGATCTGATCCAGAGCGGGGATCTCGGGGAGATCTACTACGTCAACATCCAGCGCGTGAACCTCGGCATCTTCCAGAGCGACGCCAACGTCGTGTGGGACCTGGTGCCCCACGACGTAGCCATGCTCAACTACCTCTTCGAATCGACACCGACCCGGGTGTCCGCCACCGGCAAGTGCTTCGTCCAGCGCGACAAGGGCCTCGAGGACGTGGCGTTCGTCACCCTGGAGTATCCCGGCTCTCAGGTGGCGCACCTGCACGTGAGCTGGCTCGATCCCAACAAGATCCGCGAATCGACCTTTGTCGGCAGCAAGAAGATGGTCGTCTATGATGACGTGGCGATGACCGACAAGATCCGGATCTACGACAAGGGCGTGGACGTCATGCCCCACTATGACGGTTTCGGCGAATTCCATCTGGCCTATCGCCATGGCGACATCCTGATCCCCAAGATCGCCCAGCTCGAACCGCTGAAGGTCGAGGCCGGGCATTTCGTGGATTGCGTCCTCGGGCGCGCCCAGCCCTTGAGCAACGGGGCGCTCGGCCTGCAGGTCGTCGAAGTGCTGGAGAAGGCGTGCGTCTCCATCAAGGATGGCGGTAGTCCGCAGGAGCTGACCTTCACTACGGTATAGCCCGGTGGGTGCAGTGTGAGCGAACGACCGTTGCGCGTGGCCATGATCGGCCAGAAGGGCTACCCTCCGGTCCACGGCGGCATCGAGAAGCACGTGGCCGAGCTGGTGGCCCGGCTGGCCCCGGCCGGCGTGGAAGTCACCATCTACAGCCGTCCCCACTACAGCGACGCGCACGGCCCCACGCTGCTCGCTGGCGTCGATGTCCGGCGCCTGGCGAGCATTCCCACCAAGCACTTCGATGCCATCAGCCATACCGTCGCCTGCACCGTGGATGCCGTCTGGCGGGGGTACGACATCCTGCACTATCACGCCCTGGGACCTGGCCTGCTGTCCGGGATTCCCCGCTGGGTCGCCGGGCGCCGGACCGTCGTGACGGTGCACGGTCTGGACTGGCAACGCGAGAAATGGGGCCGGGTGGCGCGGGGCATCCTCCGCCTCGGCGAGCACGCCTGCGTCCGCTTGCCCGACCGCACCATCGTGGTATCGCACGCTCTGCAGCAGCATTTCCGGGAGCGGCACGGCGCGGAGACAGTGTGCATACCCAACGGCGTCTCGCAACCCGTCCTTCGCCGGCCCCGTCTGATGTCGAGTCTCGGCGTGCGCAAACCCTACATCCTCTTCGTGGGTCGGCTGGTGCCTGAGAAGGGCTGCCATCTGCTCACGGGCGCGTACGCGTCCCTGCCCGGGGAACTGCGCGAACGGTTCTCGCTGGTGATCGCGGGCGATGCCGGTTTCACCGAGCGATACGCCGACCAGCTGCGGAAAACGGCGGGGGAGGAAGTCCTCTTCACGGGCTTCGTGCACGGGGAGGTGCTGGACGAGTTGTACACGAACGCCGAGCTGGTCGTCCTGCCGTCCACGCTCGAAGGCCTGTCGATCGCCTTGCTCGAGGGCATGAGTTACGGGAAGTGCTGCCTGGTGAGCGATATCCCGCCGAACACGGAGGCCGGAGGCGACTGCGTCCCGTACTTCTCTTCGGGCGATGCGCGCGCCTTGACGAACCGCATGGCGGAGCTGCTCGCCGCTCCCGCCGACCGGGCGCGTTTCGGCGCTGCGGCCAGGCGCCGTGTGCTGAAGGCTTATTCCTGGCAGGAGGCGGCCGACGCCACCCGGAACGTCTACCGCACGCTCATGGCGCGGTGATTTTCCTGTTTGACTTTCAAAGCGGCTTGCTTGATATTCTGCTTCCCGAAAGATGCATGTTACGCGGGAATAGCTCAGCTGGTAGAGCACTACCTTGCCAAGGTAGATGTCGCGGGTTCGAGTCCCGTTTCCCGCTCCAGACAGGAGGGCACGAACGTGTCCTCCTTTTTTTGTTGCCAGAGCGGGGATGCGTGGCTGCGGTTCATTTCTGCCGGGCTCACCGACGCGGCCGGCGGCGCGGCGGGCTTGACAGATGTTGTCCAGAACATCATCCTATAGCTTCCGGAGGCGGCATAGCCAAGTGGTAAGGCGACGGTCTGCAAAACCGTTATTCCCCGGTTCGAGTCCGGGTGCCGCCTCCAGTTCCGACACCGGCTGCGGCCGGTGTTTTTCTGTCAGATCCGTCCGTGCGTAGCCGACAACTATACGGGCGGTCGTTGACACGCCGTATAGGCTGTTCCATGATCCGACCGTCGCCGGGGTGGCGAAACAGGTAGACGCAAGGGACTTAAAATCCCTCGGAGCGTTGCTCCGTGCCGGTTCGAGTCCGGCCCTCGGCACCAGTATCGGGCCCTGACCCTACGCGATGGGACAGGGCCGTACCTTAGTGCGCGGGAGACGGATCCGATGCGCCTTGCATTCCTTTCCATCGGTCGTCACATCCATACCGAGCGCTGGATACTCTGGTTCGCCGAGCGTGGGCACGAGTGCCACCTGCTGACCGTCCAGCCGGGCGAGATCCCCGGCGTCGCGGTCCACGACATCCGCGCCGGCAGCGGTCCCAAACCCCTGCGCTACGCCTTCTCCCTGCGCCGGGTCAAGACGCTGTTGCGCGATATCGGGCCCGATCTGCTCAACACGCACTTCCTGACCGGCTATGGCTATTGGGGTCACTTCAGCGGCTTCCATCCCAACGTACTCACCGTCTGGGGCGACGACATCTACCTGACGCCGCACGAGAACGCGCTGAAGCGCTGGCTCGCCGAGCGGGCGCTGCGCTCCTGCGATGCGCTGACCGGCGACTCCACGGACATCCTCGCCGCCGCCGCCGCCATGGGGGCTCGCCCCGATCGGGCGTTCCGGGTCCTGTGGGGCGTGGACTTCGCGCGTTTCCGGCCCGGATCGGCCGCGGCGTGGCGACGGGCACAGGGCTTCGCGGACGATCACCTGCTCTACTTCTCGCCGCGGTCCTTCACCCAACCCTACTACAACATCGACGTGGTGATCGAGGCCGCGGCCCGCGTGATGTCCCGGGAGCCCCGGGCGCGCTTTCTCTTCTCGGGTTACGAAGGGGATCCCGCCCCCTTCTGGGCTTCGGCAGAGGAAGCCGGCATCGCCGGCGTCGCCAAGTTCCTGGGCCGCATACCGCACGAGGAGTTCGCGACGGCTCTCAACGCGGCCGACGTCTTCATCTCGGTGCCGTCGGTCGACGCTACGGCGGTCAGCCTGCTGGAGGCGATGGCCTGTGGCGATGCCATCGTGGTCTCCAGCCTGCCCTCGTCTGTGGAGTGGATACGCGACGGCGTTTCCGGTCTGGTGGTCGAGCCGCGCGATGCCGGCGGTCTCGCCCGTGCGCTGCTGCGCTTCGCGGCGGACGCGGACCTGCGCCGTGCATGCGGCGAGGCGGCCCTGGCGACCGCCCGGCGGGAGGCGGGTTTCGGGCAGAACATGCAGCACGTGGACGACATCTTCCGCTGCCTGGCCGGCACGGGGGGTTCCTGGCCGGTGTCCGTCGTCTTGCCGGGCCTGCAGGCACGGGGGGGACGGTCATGAGCATGCGGCTCAGCGTGGTCGTGCCGACCCATGACAAGCTGTCCCAACTGAAGCGCTCTCTCGCGGCGTTGGCAGCGCAGACCCTGCCCGCTGCGGAGTGGGAGCTGCTGGTCGTCGATGATGGCTCTGGCGACGGCACCGCCGCCTGGCTCGAGACCGCGTCGGAAAGCTGGTCCGGCCGGCTGCGCGTCGTCTCGCCGGGGCGCAACCTGGGCCGGGCCGCAGCCCGCAACCTGGGCGGGGGAGAGGCAGCGGGAGAGTGGATCCTCTTCCTGGACGACGACATCGTCGCACCGCCCACCCTGCTGGCTTCCCACGTCGACCTACTCGCGAACCATCCCGGCTGCGGAGTCATCGGTCTGGTCCGGACCGCGCGCGAAGTCATCGACGGCCCGCATTTCCATTACATCGACTCGCGTGGCGTCGCCAAGGTGAGCGGGGAGCTAGTGCCCGCTCGTTATCTCGTCACACAGAACACCTCGTTTCCCCGCGCAGCCTTCGTCGCCGTGGGCGGTTTCGACGTGAGGTTCTCGGCATACGGTTTCGAGGACATGGAGCTGGGATTCCGTCTGGAGGACGAGCAGGGCATCCGTTTCCTGCCGTTGCGCGAGCCTGTCCCCGAGCACATCCATCATCATGGGCTCGGGGCGTGGCTGGCCAAGAAGCGGGAATGCGGACACGGCCCGCTGCAACTGCTCGCGGAGCTGCACCCGTCCCGCCTGCCGGAGATGAAGCTGGATCTGGTGATGGACGTTTCCGGCGGCGGGCGCGCACCCTGGCACGTGAGGGTCGCCCGTACCCTGGCCCTGGGCCCCGTGCGCACCCTGTTCGAATCGGTCGCCCGCAACTGGCCCACAGCCAAGTCGTACGCCCCCGTGCTGTTTCCCCTCTATGCAAAACTGTTGGATGTACTGGTCCTTGCGGCCTACTGCCAGGGCTTGTCAGAATTCGGCCGTACTGATGGCAAAGACTGACATGAGTATGACATAATGTCTGAATGTTGACAGTTGTCTGGACGCGGCACATATTGTCAAAGATCTCTCAACCTGTATCTTGTAAATATATAATGAATTACGGCATTTGAGCCAATACGGTCGATTGGCACGGGGATTGTATAGGTGCACCTGAATTCGTGCTTTCGGCCCGCGTCAAGATAAAAGGGAGAGTGTTATGGGCAAGATCATCGGCATCGACCTCGGGACCACCAACAGCGTCGTCAGCGTGATGGAAGGTGACGAGGCCAAGGTCATTCAGAATAAAGAGGGCAACCGCACGACACCGTCGGTCGTCGCCTGGAACAAGAACGATGAACGTCTGGTCGGTCTGCTGGCCAAGCGCCAGGCCGTGACGAACCCCGAGAACACCGTCTATTCGATCAAGCGCTTCATGGGGCGCAAGCACAGTGAAGTCGCCAACGAGATCAACGAAGTTCCCTACACCGTGGTGGCCGGTCCCAACGGCGATGCACGCGTCAAGACCGTGGCCGGCGAGTTCGCGCCGCCCGAGATCTCCGCCATCATCCTGCAGGCGCTCAAACAGACGGCGGAAGAGTATCTGGGCGAACCGGTCAGCGAGGCCGTCATCACCGTGCCCGCTTATTTCAACGACAGCCAGCGGCAGGCCACCAAGGACGCGGGCAAGATCGCAGGTCTCGACGTCAAGCGCATCATCAACGAGCCCACCGCCGCGGCCCTCGCCTACGGGATCGACAAGAAGAAGGAAGAGACCATCGCCGTATTCGATCTCGGCGGCGGTACTTTCGACATCTCCATCCTGGAGATCGGCGACGACGTCTTCTCGGTGCTCGCCACCAACGGCGATACCCATCTCGGCGGCGACGATTTCGATCAGGTAGTCGTGGACCATCTGGTGGACACGTTCTTGAGGGACGAGGGCATAGACCTGAGCAAGGATCCCATGGCCCTGCAGCGCCTGAAGGAGGCCGCCGAGCGCGCCAAGTGCGAACTGAGCACGTCCGGCCAGACCGAGATAAACCTGCCCTTCATCACCGCCGACCAGGCCGGGCCCAAGCATATGACGCTGACCCTGACCCGTGCCAAGTTCGAGGCGCTCGTGGAGCATCTCGTCGAGAGCACTGTCGCTCCCTGCCGCGCCTGCCTGAAGGACGCCGGCCTTACGTCCGCTGACATCGACGAGGTCATCCTGGTGGGCGGTTCCACGCGCATGCCCTCGGTCCAGGAAAAAGTGAAGGCCATATTCAACAAGGAGCCGAACAGATCGGTCAATCCCGACGAGGTCGTGGCCATGGGCGCAGCCATCCAGGGCGGCGTGTTGAGCGGCGAGGACCTGGGCGTGGTGCTGCTCGATGTCACGCCGCTGACCCTGGGTATCGAGACCCTGGGTGGTGTGCGTACGTCCCTGATCGAGCGCAACACCACGATCCCGACCAAGAAGAGCCAGATCTTCTCCACGGCGGCCGACAACCAGGATACCGTGGAGATCGTCGTCCTGCAGGGTGAGCGGGAGATGGCCATGGACAACAAGACCATCGGACGTTTCCAGCTCACCGGCATTCCGACGGCGCCGCGGGGCATCCCGCAGATCGAGGTCAGCTTCGACATCGATGCCAACGGCATCCTCTCGGTGAGCGCGGTGGACAAGGCCACGGGCAAGGAGCAGTCCATCAAGATCCAGGCCTCCAGCGGGCTGAGCGAGCAGGAGATCGAGCGCATGGTGAGCGACGCCGATGTCCATGCGGACGAGGACAAGAGGAAGCGCGAACTGATCGATGCCCGCAACTCGGCCGATAGCGCCGTGCATCGGGTGCGCAAGAGCCTCGACGAATTGAAGGACGATATCGACGAAGTCCTGAAATCGGAGGTGGAGTCCAAGATCAGGGCAGTCGAGGAGACACTCAAGGGCGACGATGCGGCCATCATCAAGACGGCGACCGATTCCCTGATGCAGTCCATGCAGAAACTGGCCAGCAAGGCCTACGAAAAGGCCTCCGCCGCTAATGCGGCGGCCGGCAAGGGCCCTGCGGGCGGGGAGGCTGCGGCTGAGGCGCCGGGCCAGGCGGATACTGTCGATGCGGAATACGAGGTGGTGGACGACTGACACCGCCGGTATGGCAGTCGTAACCGCGAGCCGAGCCGACCGTTGGGCGGTTCGGCCCGTTTGCCGAGAAAAACGAGAAAACGAGTACATTTAAGATTTGACAGTGTAGGATCCGAAATATATGATCGTAGTGATAATGAATTTGAATATATGTTGTAGGTCGCACGAGAAATGAGGGAACACGGCCCACCCCTTCTGCGTTGATGAGTGGCTGTCTTTCTTGTAACAGCAAGGGATTACACGACACCCAGTTCCAACCCGGTCGGGAAGCGGAGTTCCAGGAGGTTCCGTGTACGAAATAGAACTGAGCAGCGATCGTCGCGAGGACGCGAGTCTGCAACATTACCTGCAGACGATCGGCAAGTACAAGCTCTTGACCAAGGAAGAGGAGTTCGAACTGGCGCGTCGCATCCGCGGCGGCGACAAGGATGCCCTCGACCATCTCGTGAACGCCAACCTGCGCTTCGTGGTCAGCGTCGCCAAGAAGTTCCTCAACCAGGGATTGAGCTACATGGACCTGATCGCAGAGGGCAACATCGGCCTGATCACCGCCGCCAAGCGCTTTGACGAACGGCGGGATTTCCGGTTCATTTCCTACGCCGTCTGGTGGATCAGACAGGCCATCCAGAAGGCAATCGCCGAGCAGACGAACACGGTACGTCTGCCGATCAACCGCACCCAGCAGGCTCAGCGGATGAAGAAGGCTTCGCGTCGACTCGAGCAGCTGCATCACCGCAAGGCCACCGAGGAAGAGGTGGCGGCCGAGCTGGGTCTCACCCTGCGCAAGATGAACCAGATACGCAACGCGAGCCGGCCCCTGGCCAGTCTCGACGAGAGCGTCTTCGACGACGAGAGCATCAGCCTGGCCGAGACCCTGGCCGATCCCGACGAGAAGACGCCGGAAGAGTATCTCCTGACCGGGGAGATGCTCCTCGAAATGCGCCAGGCCCTGGAGAAGCTGACGCCGCGCGAACGCAGCATCATCATACGCTACTACGGACTCGGTGACGACGAACCGGCCTCGCTGGAGACCATCGGACAGGACATAGATCTGAGCCGCGAGCGGGTGCGCCAGATCCGCAATCAGGCTCTCGGCAGGATACGTCATGCCGTGTCCGGCGGGCGTCTGCTGGATTACCTGAATTGAGCTCCCCGGGGTTGACAACACGCCGTGTCGGGAATAGCTTTCTGTCTACCGCGTGGGAGATTAGCTCAGCTGGCTAGAGTACCTGCTCGACACGCAGGGGGTCACTGGTTCGAGTCCAGTATCTCCCACCAATGAGATGACCAGTGATGGGGTGGGTCCAGGGGATTCACCTCATCTTTTTGACGAATCGGGCCCCGGGCCGTCGAGAGGAGCGAGTCGCCATGGCTCAGATGCAGTTGACCCTGCCGGACGGCAACACGGTCGCGGTCTCCGAGGGAGCCTCCTTCAAGGACGCCGTCGGTGAGATAGGCGCCGGACTGTTGCGCAACGCGGTGGCCGTGACCCACGACGACGTGCATTACACCCTCGACGAGAACGTGCCGGGCGCGGGCAGGCTGCAGGTCATCACGCGTGACTCGGCGGAGGGTCTGGACACGCTGCGCCACTCCGCGGCTCATCTGCTCGCCTGGGCCGTCCAGGAACTCTACCCGGGCGCCAAATTCGCGTTCGGGCCCGCGATCGAGCACGGTTTCTATTACGACTTCGATCGCGAGGAGCCCTTCGCGGAGGAGGACCTGACGAAGATCGAGGACAAGATGCGCGAACTGGCTGCACGCAAGGTGCCCATCGTTCGCAAGACCATCACCGCCGCTCAGGGACGCGAGATCTTCGCCGGCCAGCCCTACAAGATCGAGCAGATCGAGAGCCTGGGCGAGGCGTCCCTGTCCGCCTACGTCATGGGTGGATTCACGGATCTCTGCGAGGGGCCGCACGTGCCGGGGACGGAAGAACTCAAGGCGTTCAAGCTGTTGAACGTAGCCGGCGCCTACTGGCGCGGGGACAGCGAGAACCAGCAGCTGCAGCGGATTCACGGCACGGCATTCTACAAGAAGAAGGACCTCGACGCGCATCTCGCCATGCTGGAGGAGGCCCGCCGGCGCGATCACCGCAAGCTGGGGCGCGAACTGGATCTCTTCGGCGGCATGGACGAGGCGGGCCCCGGCCTATCGTTCTGGTATCCCCGCGGGGACGTACTGCGCGAGGAGATCATCGGCTTCTGGAAGACCCTTCACCGGCGCGACGGCTACGTCACGGTGACCACGCCCCACATCTCACAGGCGGATCTGTGGGACACGTCGGGTCACATGCAGTTTTACCGGGAGAACATGTACGTCTTCGAGCAGGACGACCGTACCTACGTCGTGAAGCCCATGAACTGCCCCGGCCATATCCTGATCTACAAGCGGCACAAGAGGAGTTACCGCAATCTGCCGGTGCGATACGCGGAGCTCGGCACCGTCTACCGCGCCGAGTTGCGCGGTACCCTGCATGGCTTGATGAGGGTGCGCGGCTTCACTCAGGACGACGCGCACATCTTCTGTACGCCCGCCCAGCTGGAGGACGAGGTCTGCGGCGTGCTGGACCTGACCAAGGAGATCCTGGGCACCTTCGGCTTCGACGAATTCAAGGTCGAACTGTCCGTGCGGGACCCGCAGAACAAGGACAAGTACGCGGGCACCGACGAGGAATGGGAGATGGCGGAGAATTCCCTCGTCAGCGCCCTGGCCAAGCACGGCCTGGGTTACACGCGCGAGGAGGGGGAGGCCGTCTTCTACGGTCCCAAGATCGACATCAAGCTGATCGACGCCATCGGCCGCAAGTGGCAGGCCACTACCGTACAGTTCGATTTCAACCTGCCGCGCCGCTTCGAAGTCGTCTACGTCGATCAGGACGGCCAGGAGAAATATGTCTACATGGTCCACCGAGCCATCATGGGCTCGCTGGAACGCTTCATCGGCATCCTCACCGAGCATTACGCCGGCGATTTCCCGCTCTGGCTGGCCCCCGAGCACTGTCGGATCCTGTCGGTCAGCCGCGATCACCATGCCTACGCCCAGGACGTCGCCAAGAGGCTTTTCGATAAGGGCTTGCGGGCCCATGCCGACGTGCGCGACGAGAAGATAGGCTACAAGATCCGCGACGCGGAGACGATGCGTGTGCCGTACATGCTCGTCGTGGGACAGAAGGAGGCCGCAGCGGACAGCGTGGCCGTACGCGTCCGCCACGGGGGTGATCTGGGCGAGCGGACCGTGCAGGATATTAGCGAGCTCATGCTTGACGAAATCGCTCGCAAGAAGTAGGTTAGGGACCGGTCGGAAAGACCGCGCCGGGAAATTTCAGCCAAGCGGAGGCACAGCCTCCCACCGTTATCGGCCCCTTGCCGGGAAGGAACGGTTCGCGTCAGAGATGGGAGCGGACCGTTGTGTCCGTTTTTTTCTTGGCGGGGCATCAGAGCACACATTCAGGAGGTACGTGAGATCAGAGAGGAGAAGACGCTACGGGTTAATCGCATGATTCGCATACCCCGCGTCCTCGTCGTGGACGAGGACGGCGAACAGCTGGGGGTGATGGAAACTCGCGACGCCCAGGCACTCGCTGCGGAGCGCGGACTCGATCTGGTGGAAGTGGCGCCCACGGCCAGGCCGCCAGTGTGCCGCATCATGGACTACGGCAAGTTCAAGTACGAGCAGAGCAAGAAGGCCCGTCGTGCGCGGGCAGCGTCACACACCATCAAGGTGAAGACGATCAAGTTACGCCCCAAGACCGATGAACACGACTACAACTTCAAGAAGGAGCACATCATCTCCTTCTTGCAGAAGGGGCACAAGGTCAAGGTCATCATGCAGTATCGCGGCCGTGAACTTTCTCACATGGAGCTCGGTATCGAGTACTTGAAGGAACTCGTCGAGGAAGTGGCAGAATACGGCAAGCCGGAAGGTCGGCCCAGCCAGGAGGGACGCACGGTCTCGCTGGTCCTGATGCCGGTCAAGCAGGACAGACCAGAATAGAACGAGACGATACCCGTCTTGACCGCAGCCGAGCCGTCAAGGTCGCGGGAAGCCATCTCGTTGCTGAAAGGTGAAGACAAGATGAAAGGTCCGAAGATGAAGACGAACCGAGCCGCGGCCAAGCGCTTCAAGCGTACCGGCTCGGGCCGCGTGAAGCGCAACCACGCTTACCATGGCCACCTGTTCACCGCCAAGAGCCCCAAGCGCAAGCGCAACCTGCGCAAGGCGACCATGCTCGACTCCGCAGACATGGCCCGGGTCAACAAGATGCTGGCCGGCAACTAGGAACCTAGAACCGAGATCATCGAGCAGGAGGCAGAACAATGCCGAGAGCAACCAACAATCCCGCCGCGAGGCAGAAGCGCAACAAGGTGATGAAGCAGGCCCGGGGCTACGTTGCCGGCCGCGGTTCGCAGTTTCGCATGGCCCGCGAACAGGTCGAACGCGCCCTTGCGCAGGAATACAAGGATCGCAAGCGCCGCAAGCGTGATTTCCGCAGGCTCTGGATCACCAGGATCAACGCGGCGGCCCGTATCCAGGGCTTGAGCTACAGCCATTTCATCAACGGCTTGAAGAAGGCAAACGTGCAGATCGACCGCAAGCAGCTCGCCGATCTCGCCGTGCGTGACATGGACAGCTTTGCCAAGCTGGCCGCGGTAGCGCGAGACGCCCTGTAGCGGGCGGCGGATCGATGGCCTGCTCGTAGCCACCTATCGACGCAGTCATTGCCGAGGCCGTCAGGAGGCCCGATCGATGCAGGAGATGCTGGAACGTCTGCGCGCCGAAGGACTTGCTCTGATCGAGGGCGTGTCCGCCGTGCCGGAGGCCGAAAAGGCCAAGGTGGCGCTCTTCGGGAGGAAGGGCACGCTCACCTTGCAGTTGCGCAGGCTCAAGGACCTGCCGGCGGAACGGCGGCCGGCCGCCGGCGCCGCACTCAACGCCCTGAAGCAGGAGTTGAAGGGACTGCTGGCCGCACGCCAGGCCGCCCTCGTGGTTCAATCCGACGCCGGAGCGCGCGCCGACGTCGACCTGAGCTTGCCTGGCCTGCCCTCTGCAGCCGCCGGTTCCTGCCATCCCTTGCCTGCGATCATCAAGGAGATCTGCGACATCTTCCACGGCATGGGATTCACGGTGGCCGAGGGCCCGGACGTGGAGCTCGACTGGTACAACTTCACCGCCCTGAATTTCCCGACCGATCATCCGGCGCGCGATAGTCAGGACACCTTCTACATCAACGAGAAGCTGCTCCTGCGCACGCAGACCTCGCCGGTGCAGGTGCGGACCATGGAACAGCGGGAACCACCCCTGGCGGTGGTGGTGCCCGGCCGCGTCTACCGCAACGAGGCGGTGGACGCCTCCCACGCCGCGGAGTTCTTCCAGATCGAAGGCCTCTACGTCGACGAGAACGTGAGCCTGGCCGACCTCAAGACCTCCGTCACCCAGTTCATCCGCACGCTCTACGGTCCCGACACGACGATTCGCTTCCGGCCCCATTACTTCCCCTTCACCGAACCGTCGGTGGAGGTGGACATGCGCTGCTTCGCTTGCGGCGGAGACGGCTGCAACGTGTGCGGGCGGACGGGCTGGATAGAGATAATGGGCGCTGGAATGGTGCATCCCAACGTCTTCACCGCGTCCGGCTACGACCGGGACGCCTATACGGGCTTCGCCTTCGGTCTCGGCATCGACCGCATCGCCATGCTCCGCTACGGCATCGACGATATCAGGCTCCTCTACGAGAACGACCTGCGTTTCCTCCATCAGTTCAGGGGTGTGAGTTGAAGATCAGTCTGAACTGGCTCAGGGATTACGTGCCCTGGGAGGGCACCGCCGAAGAGCTTGCCGAGCGACTGACGACCAACGGGTTGAACGTGGAAGCGGTCGAGGAATTCGTCCTGGCCTACCCGGGCGTCGTGGTGGCCCGCGTCGTGGCGCGCGACACACATCCCGACGCCCACCGGCTGAGCCTCTGCACGGTCGACGATGGCCTGGGCGTCCACCAGGTTGTGTGCGGCGCTCCCAACGTGCGCGAGGGATTGTCCGTCCTTTTCGCTCGACCGGGCGCGGTATTGCCTAACGGCATGAAACTGAAGAAGAGCAAGATCCGCGGAGTCGAGTCCCACGGCATGATCTGCTCGGCGTCCGAGCTCGGCCTGAACGAGGAGAGCGAGGGCATCATCGAACTGCCGGACGGACACGCTCCCGGCACACCAGCCGACGAACTGTACGGCTACCGCGACATGGTTTTCGAGATCGAGGTCACGCCGAACCGGCCGGACTGGCTGTGCCATCTGGGAGTCGCGCGCGAGGTGTCCGCCATCAACGGCGCCATGCTGCGGATACCCACGGTCTGGTCGCCGCCCAAGACGGGCACGGACAGGCTGGACTTCACGGTCGAGATCGCAGATTTTTCCGATTGCCCGCGCTATACCGCCCACATCGCGCGCAACCTCAGGGCGGGTGCCTCGCCCCGCTGGATGCAGAACCGACTGCGGGCCGTGGGGGCGCGGCCCATCAGCAACATCGTCGACATCACCAACTACGTGCTGTTCGAGACGGGTCAGCCGCTGCACGCCTTCGATCTCGAGAAACTCCACGGCAACCGACTGTCCGTGCGCAGGGCCGTGGACGGCGAGCCGTTCCGGACCCTGGATGGTCAGCAGCGCGAACTGGGCAAGGACGATCTCGTGATCGCCGACACCGCCGGATCCGTAGCCCTGGCGGGCGTCATGGGCGGGGAGGGCTCCCAGGTCTGCGCGAAAACGCGGGAACTCCTGCTCGAAAGCGCGTATTTCGATCCCGGCATCGTGCGGCGCACATCCCGGCGCCACCAGCTCCTCAGCGACTCGTCGTATCGATTCGAGCGGGAAGCCGACTGGGAAGCGGTCAAGCAGGGCGCCAGGCGGGCGCTTCATCTCCTGCAGGAGCACGCCGACGCCCATATCGAGGCAGGCTTCGTGGACAGGCAGGACCCGGATCGCCGGGAGGCGGCGCCGGTCACCCTGCGCGTCGAACAGGTCAATCGGCTGCTGGGAACACGCATCACCACCATCGAGGCCGTCGAGCATCTCCACGCGCTCGGCCTGCCCTGCCAGCCCGTGGGCCAGGTGCGGGACAGGGCCGATGCGACCGGCAAGCTCCTGGTCACGGTGCCCAGCTTCCGGCGGGACATCCACGAGGAAGTGGATCTCATCGAGGAAGTGGCGCGAATCTACGGGTATGACAATATCGAATCCGCCTCTCATTTCCGGGGACGGGCGAGTGTACGCCGCCGCCGCCTCGACTGCGTGCGGGACGCGATGCGGACCCACCTGGCGGCGGTCGGCTACAGCGAGATCGTCACCTCCACCTTCATGGCTCGTGGCGAACTCGATCGGCTCGGGCTAGCAGAAGACGACCCGCGGCGCGAGCTGCTGTCGGTCCACGATCCCCGGCACGGCGGCGAGACGATCCTGAGATCCACGCTGACACCCTCGCTGCTGGCGACGGCACGTCACAACCTCCACGCCGATCGCGCGACGCCCTTCCGCCTGTTCCAGCTCGGCAAGTCGTTCCTGGCGGCGGAGAGTGGTCGATACGGGGGCCGCCACGCGGACGACGAACTGTTGCCGCGCGAGACGCAGACGCTGCAGCTGGCCGTGATCGGCCGGACGGACACCGTATACGGGGATGTCCCGGCCGATCTGCTGGAGATCAAGGGGACCTTGCAAGCCCTGGCCGACCAGCTGCGTATCGGGCTCGCGTTCGCCGGTGATGACAGCGAACCCTACCTCCAGCCAGGACAGCAGTGGGCGGTCACGGACGAGGCGGGTCGTGGAGTGGGTGTCGCGGGATCCGTGTCTCGCCGCTGCCTGCGGGCTTTCGACCTGGAGACCCCGGTGGCCCTCGCGGAGATCGACCTGCTGCGCCTGGATCTCGAACCGAGACCGGTGCGATACGAGGGCTTTTCCCGCTTCCCGGCCGTAAAACGAGATTTATCGCTGGTCACTCCGGCCGGCGTCACCTTCGAGCAGGTACGGCAACTCGTTGTGCAGAAGGGCGGTCCGTTGCTGGAAAACGTCGCGCTCTTCGATCTGTTCAAGGGTGGAAACCTCGAGACCGGAACCGCCGCTCTGGGAATTCGCTTGAAGTTCCAGTCCGCCAAGAGTAATCTGAAAGGGAAGGCTGTAGACAAAGCCATCGACGCCATCATCGGCGCCCTGCATGCAGAGTTGGGCGTGTCATTGCGTGGATGAGCCGCAGCCCTTCTGGTAAAAGATGAATGGAGTCCTCTAACCGGAAGGTAAAGAAAGAAATGCATGAAGACAGCTTTGAGCTGTTGGAGGAGAAGGTACTGTCGGCTGTGCGGCGCATACAAGAGCTCAAGACCGAAAATGAGTCCCTGACCGTGCAGTGTGACGAGTTGACGAGCCAAGTCGAGGCTCTCAACGACAGGGCGAACCGGGCAGAGAGCGATCTGGCTGCTGCCCGGTCCCAGGTTGCGTTGGTCGACCAGATGGAAGGCAAACGCAAGTTAATCGAGGAGAAGGTGGGAGGCCTTTTGGATAAGCTCGATTCCATCGCATAGCAGCTGGGGTTAGCGACAACTGCGACTGGTGGATCGACCCGGGGGCCGGATTCGTGGGAAGTAGTCAAATGTCCGATCCCAGTAGCGTTAACGTGACCATCTTTGGTCGGGAATATACTTTGCGTGGCGACGCGGAGACTGCGTACGTCCAGAAGGTCGCAGCCCTCGTGGATGAGAAGATGCGAGAGATTTCGGCTCAGTCCGATCTCGCTTCGACCAGCAAAGTGGCCATTCTCGTGGCCGTCAACTTGGCGGACGAACTGCTGCGGGAGCGTCAGAAGCACCAGCAAGCCCTGAATCTCCTGGACGAGAGGACAGGGCAGATCGCCGCCTACCTCGACAAGGAGATGGAAAAGCTCTGAGGATCGTACGGAGAGCGGGATTCCCTGCTTGGTCCGTGATGTGTCGAGTCATTTGAGCCAACACTCTGACTGTGGGACCTCGAGTTCCCGAGCAGCGGTCAAGCCCGCAAGGGAAGGCCAAAACCCGGGACAGGGGACCCGACCTGAAGCAATTGGTTCAATTGCTTCCGACCACACGACTTGGCGGGGAATCTTGCGATCTTCCCCCCCGGTTTATCTCTGGATCCCTCTTTTCCTTCCGAAATACCGGAAGGAGTACAGCATGAATCAAGTGCCGACGACGGCCTGGATGGGTCTGATCGCCGTCGCTTTCTTTTTCCTCGGCTGGTGGTGGAACAAGCAGCGCGTAGCCCGCCTCTTCGGCGACACCAAGCGCGAGCGCGACCGCCTCATAACCGACGCCAGGCGCGAAGCCGATAACATCCGCAAGAGCGCCGATCTCGAGGCCAAGGACGAGATATACCGCGCCCGTCAGAAATTCGAAGCCGAGACCGAGGCCACCCGGCGCGAACTGGCCAAGCGCACGGAATACCTCGATCAGCGCGATTCCAGTCTTAACAAGAAGGTCACCTACGTGGACCACAAGGAGGCCAAGCTGGAGCAGCGCGAGACCGAACTGAAGCAGCAGAGCGTCGAGGTCGAGGAGCTTCGCCTGAAGTTCCAGGAGAAGCTGGCGGCGCAGGTGGTCAAGCTGGAGAGCATCGCCGGTCTAAGCGCCGATAATGCCCGCCAGCAGCTCATGGACCGCATGATATCCCAGGCGCGCCTCTCGGCCGCCAAGAGCGTGCAGGAAGTAAGGGAGGAGGCGGAACGTACGTCCCGGCGAGAGTCACAGAAGATCCTCAGCCAGGCCATACAGCGCTATGCCGCGGAGCACGTGGCCGAGACCTCGGTCTCGGTGGTCGACCTCCCCAACGACGATATGAAGGGCCGCATCATCGGGCGCGAAGGCCGGAACATCAGGGCCTTCGAACTTGCGACCGGCGTCGACGTGATCATCGATGATACCCCCGAGGCGGTGATCATCTCAGGCTTCGACCCGGTGCGGCGCGAGGTCGCCTGCCAATCCCTGCAGCAGCTCATACGCGACGGGCGCATCCATCCGGGCCGCATCGAGGAAGTGGTGCAGAAGACCAATGCGGAAATGCAGGAGCGGATCCGAGATATCGGCGAGCAGGTCTGCCTCGAGCTGGGACTGCAGAACGTCAATCCCAAGCTGCACCCGTACATCGGGCGCCTCCACTACCGCACCAGCTACGGCCAGAACCTCTTGTTGCACAGCAAGGAAGTGGCCGGCGTGGCGGCCGTCATCGCCGGGGAACTTGGGCTCGACGCCAATCTGGCCAGGCGCTGCGGCTTCCTCCACGACATCGGCAAGGCGGCGGACCACGAGTTCGATGGCCCCCACGCCCTGGTGGGAGCCCGGATCCTCAAGAAGCTGGGCGAACACAGCCATGTCATCAACGCTGTCGAAGGACACCACCAGGACGTCGACGCGGAGTCGCCCTACACGTACATCACGGCCGCAGCCGACGCCGTGTCGGCTTCGCGACCGGGCGCCAGGCGCGAGAGCTTCGACAACTACATCAAGCGGTTGGAGAACCTCGAACGCATCGCCGAGAGTTTCGAGGGCGTCGACAAGTGTTACGCCATCCAGGCCGGCCGCGAGGTGCGTGTCCTGGTCAACCACGACAAGATCTCCGACGCCGAGGCCGTGTTGATGGCCGAGGAGATCAGCCGTCGCGTAGAGGGTGAGCTCGAGTATCCCGGGCAGATCAAGATCATGGTCCTGCGCGAGTCGCGAGCCGTGGCCTATGCCCGTTGAGGACGGGATCGAGCCGCCAACCGGTAACCGGCAGCGAACGGGAGAGACCTGTGGAGAGTCGTAAGCTGTCGGGTGCCGTGGTGCGTGACGCCGTCTTCGCGTGTCTCGCCCGTGGCGTCGAGACTTCGGGGCGTAAACCCGGACTGGCCGTCGTCCTGGTCGGAGACGATCCGGCGTCGTGCGTCTACGTCGCCGGCAAGGGGCGCGCCTGCGAGAAGCTGGGTTTCCACCACGTCACGCACCACCTGCCGGCGGATACGAGCGAAGGCGAGATCCTGCGGCTGCTCGCCGCCTTGAACGACGCGGCGGACATCCACGGCATCCTCGTGCAGATCCCCCTGCCCGGTCACATCGACGCGGCGCGCGTACAGGCTGCGGTCGCGCCGCGCAAGGACGTGGACGGCTTCCACCCCGAGAATCTCGGCCGCCTCCTGGCCGGCCGGCCCGGCTTCGTCCCGTGCACGCCGCTGGGCATCATCGAGATGCTCCGTCACCACGGCGTGGAACTGGCCGGGCGCGAGGTGGCCATCGTCGGCCGCAGCGTGATCGTGGGGCGACCCCTGGCGATGCTCCTGTCGCTGAAGGCGGAACTCGGCAACGCGACCGTCACCCTCTGCCATTCCGCCACCCGCGACCTCGCAGCCGTCACGCGTCGCGCGGACCTGGTCGTGGCTGCCATGGGCGTGCCCGGCGCCCTGGATCGGGATCACGTCGCCGAAGGCGCGGTCGTGGTCGACGTCGGCATCAACAGGGTTGAGGACCCCGCGGCGAAGAAGGGCTATCGCCTTGTCGGCGACGTGGCGCCGGATGCGCTCGACGGCTGGGCGTCGGCGTACACTCCCGTGCCCGGCGGCGTGGGTCTGATGACGATCGCCATGTTGATGCGGAACACCTGGGAGGCCATGGTGCAGCAGGAGCAAGCACGTTGAATCGTGGGGACGGATTGGACGCGGCCCTGCCGAGGGAACGCCGGGTCGTCGACAGCCGACTGCGGCGGATCATGCGGGCACAGAAGGGCGTTCCCGCCAGACTGCGGGCGGCCATGGCGCATTCGCTCTTCAGCGGCGGCAAGCGCCTGCGGCCGGTGCTGCTGTTATGGACTTACGACGCCTTGAAAGCCCGGCGTGCGTCCTCGCGCGACCGCGCCCTGGATGTGGCGTGCGCCATCGAGCTGTTACATACCTACTCGCTCATCCACGACGACCTGCCGGCCATGGACGACGACGTCCTGCGCCGGGGCGTGCCGACGTGCCACATAGCCTTCGACGAGGCTACGGCCATTCTGGCCGGGGACGGCCTGCAGGCGCTCGCCTTCGCCGTCGTGGCCGGCGTACCGCGCCGCGGCGCGGCCCTGGTGTCCCTGCTGGCGACCGCGGCCGGGCCATCCGGCATGGTGGGGGGGCAGCAGGAGGACCTGGACGCCGAGGGGCGGACCCCGGACGCCGCGCTGATCAGACGCATCCACCGGGGCAAGACCGCGCGACTGATCTCGGCGCCCATGGCCGCGGGCGCCCTGCTGTCCGGCGCCGGTGAGGCGTGTGCGGCCCAGGTGGCGCGGGCCGGTTTGCAACTCGGCATGGCCTTCCAGGCGAACGACGACCTGCTCGACGTCGAGGGCGACACGGAGAAGCTGGGCAAGACCGCCGGCAAGGACGCGAAATCGGGCAAGGCCACCTGGATCAGGCTGGCGGGCGTACGGGCGGCGCGCCGCCGCACCGCGGCCTACGGGCGCCGGGGATTGCGTCTGCTGGCGGACTGTCTGCCCGACAATGCGCACGCGGCGCGGCTGCTGGATCTCGGTCGGCTGCTGTGGGATCGAGAAAGCTGAAAGCAACCGGCGTGTCCAGGCGTTGGCGCTGACCGTGCCGGACGGCGGAAGTGCCCTTTACGGTTGCCAATCCAGGCATATCCGGACTACTTTTGTGGTTGCCGGGAAGCGCGGATGGGCCCACCCCGGGCGCGTGACGTGAACGCGTCCAGACTCGAATGGCCGGGAACCGATCAATGACCTCGATCCTGCACAACCTGACCGGTCCGGAGGACCTCGCACATCTTTCGCCCGCCCAGCTGGAAGGGTTGTGCGGCGAACTGCGCGATGAGATCATCTCGACCGTGGCGACGACTGGCGGTCATCTCGGCGCCAGCCTCGGCGTGGTGGAACTGACGGTCGCTCTGCACCACCTCTTCCACTCTCCCGCCGACAAGATCATCTGGGACGTGGGGCATCAGGCCTACGGCCACAAGCTGTTGACCGGGCGGCGCGAGCGCTTCGACACCCTGCGCCAGGAAGACGGCATCAGCGGCTTCCCCAAGCGCAGCGAGAACCCGCACGACGCCTACGGCGTGGGACACGCCAGCACGTCGATAAGTGCCGCCCTGGGATTCGCGAAGGCCCGCGATCTCAAGGGGGAGGGCAACGCCGTGATCGCCGTGATCGGCGATGGTGCCCTGACAGGCGGGTTGGCCTACGAGGGGTTGAACAACGCCGGCCAGACGCAGACGGACCTGATCGTGGTGCTCAACGACAACGAGATGAGCATCTCCCCGAACGTGGGCGCCATCGCCAAGTACCTGACGCGCATCACGTCGGGACAGCTCTACACGCGATTCGAGGCGGATCTCTGGCGCATCCTCGGCAGGTTCCCGCGGGGCAAGACCGCCCAGAAGCTGGCGGGGCGCATCAAGGACGGGCTGAAGCAGATAATCGTCCCCACCATCCTCTTCGAGGAGCTGGGTTTCAAGTATTTCGGCCCCATCGATGGCCACGACCTGCCGCTGCTCGTCAAGACCCTGGATTCCGTGCGCAAGCTCAAGGGACCCGTGCTGGTGCACGCGGTCACGCGCAAGGGCAAGGGGTATTCCTTCGCCGAGAACGACCGTCCCCGCTACCACGGCGTGGGCAAGTTCGACCGCAAGCAGGGCCTGAAGCCGAGCGACGGCGGCACGCCCAGCTATACTTCTGTCTTCGGACGCGCGCTGGTGCGCGCCGCGGAGACGGACGACCGCATCGTGGCGATCACGGCCGCCATGCCCGAGGGCACCGGACTGGACCTGTTCCGCGACGCCCATCCGGACCGCTTCTTCGACGTGGGCATCGCCGAGCAGCACGCGGTCACCTTCGCCTGTGGTCTCGCCTGCGAGGGACTCAAGCCGGTGGTGGCCATCTACTCCACCTTCCTCCAGCGGGCCTACGATCAGATCATACACGACGCGGCACTGCAGAAACTGCCGGTAGTCTTCGCCATCGACCGTGCCGGTGTAGTGGGCGAGGACGGTCCGACACACCACGGATCTTTCGATCTCACCTACCTGCGCGCGATCCCCGACCTGGTGATCATGGCGCCCAAGGACGAGCACGAGCTGCGCCGGATGCTGGTAACGTGCTTGGCTCACGAGGCCGGCCCCACGGCCCTACGGTATCCGCGCGGTGCCGGACAGGGCGTACCCCTGCCCGACGACGTCGAAACGCTCGCCATCGGCAAGGGGGAACCCCTGCGACGGGGAGACGACGTCTGCCTGCTCGCCGTGGGCAGCATGGTGGCGCCGTCGGTCGAGGCCGCGCGGCGTCTCGCCGAGGCGGGCGTCGAGGCCACGGTCGTGAACATGAGGTTCGTGAAACCCCTGGACGAGGAAATCCTCCAGACGGCCTACGCCCACCATCGCCTCGTGGTGACCCTCGAGGAGAACACCCTGGCCGGCGGTTTCGGCGCCGCCGTGCTGGAATGGGCGGCGATGCACGCGCCCGAACCCGTCACGCCGACCCTGTCGATCGGGATACCCGACCAGTTCATGGCACACGCTCCCCGCAGCGCCTTGCTCACCAGGATGGGGCTGGACGCCGATACGATCGCCGAGCGGGTCCTCACACGCCTCAACAGCCGAGACGGCGTGAGAGCCCGTTCCGCCGGCCTATAAACGCTCGAGGTCTAGCTCATGGGTCTGACGACCATTGGTCTCTTCGGCAATCCCGAGAAGGAGGAGATCGGCGGCGCCATCGCGCACGTCATCGAGCGGAGCAAGGCCGAGGGCATCGCCACGGCGGCCCAGCGGGAGCTCGCAGCGCTGGTCGACGCGGAAACGCGCATCTGCGAGTCCGCCGAGTTGGCGCGCGTCTCCGATGTGATCATAACGCTCGGCGGCGACGGCACCATGCTGAGGGCCGCGCGTTCCCTGGACGACAGCGATACGCCCCTGCTGGGTATCAACCTCGGCGCGCTCGGTTATCTCACCGACGTGCCCCTCTCGGAGCTCGACGACGCCCTGGACCAGCTCATCAGCGGCGACTACACGTCCACGCCGCGCGCTCGCGTGCTGGGCGTGGTCCAGCGGGACGGGGAGGAGGTTGCCCGCTGCACGGCGTTGAATGACATCGTCGTCAACATGGGACCCCTGCCCCGCGCCCTGCATATGGAAGTGCGCCTGGACAACGTGACCCTCGGACGCTTCCTGGGCGACGGCCTGATCGTCAGTACGTCCACCGGTTCCACCGCCTACAACCTCTCGGCGGGCGGTCCCATCATCCATCCGGGCGTCAGCGCCCTAGTGGTGAATCCCATCTGCCCCCATAGTCTGGCCATCCGGCCTTTGCTGGTCCCTATCGAGAAGACGGTCGAATTACGGCTGCACTACGTCGGCCGCGGGGCCACCCTGACGGCCGACGGTCAGGAGGCCACGCCGCTCCAGGAAGGGGACAGGATCGTCTACCGCCGGGCCGACGAACCGGTCTATCTCGTCAAGTTTCCCAGCAGCGATTTCTTCCGCGCCATGCAGAGCAAGCTCCAGTGGGGAGCCATCAACCGCCGCCAGACCGGTCCTTGAAATGCTCGTCGAACTGCGCATCAACCAACTGGGCCTGGTCGACGAACTGGTGCTGCCCGTCGCGAGCGGTCTGACGATCCTGACCGGCGAGACCGGCGCCGGGAAATCGATGATCGCCGGCGCCATGGCCCTGTTGACGGGCCAGGCGGTTCCCAAGGACCTGGTGCGCGGCGGCGAAGAACTCGCCTGGGTGGAGGGCGTCTTCGATCTCTCCGCGCGGCGCCGGACGTGTGCTCGCCTGCGCAAGTGCGGAGTCACGCTGGGCGCGGACGGGATGCTCGTGACAAGGCGCGAGATCAGGCGCAACGGGCGTAATCGCGTGGTCATCAACGGCATGTTGTCGTCCCTGGCCCTGTTGCAGCAGATCGGCGCCGCGTTGCTCTCGGTGCAGAGCCAGGATCAGCAGCGCGAGCTCTCGCGCCCCGCCTTCGTCCGCGACCTTCTGGACGAGATGCTCGAGTGCGCTGATCTGCGCGGCGCCGTGCGGGACGCGCATGCGGCCTGGCGCGCTCTGGACGCTGACCTGGAGTCGCGCCGGCAGGAGGTGGCGGCCGGCCGCGAACAGCTCGACATCTGGCGGTACCAGCGCGACGAGCTGGCCACGGCGTCGCTCGACGTTGACGAGGAACCCGGCCTCGACGAGTCCATCGTAGTGAAGCGACACGCGGCCGAGTTGCAGGAGAGCGCCGCCGCCGCCTTGCAGGCGCTCACCGGCGGCGAGATCGACGCGCAAGGTCTCCTCGGCCGGGCCTTGCGGGCCCTCTCGGCGGCCGAGGGCAAGAGCGCGCGTCTCGACGGGGCGCTCGGGCAGCTCCGGGAGGCGGAGGCGGCGGCCGCGGAGGCGGCGGTGGCGATCGAGCGATTCCTCGACGCCATCGACCTCGATCCCGGCGGTCTCGACGAGCTGGAAGACCGCAAGGCCCTCTATTGCGAGCTGCGGCGCAAGTATCGGCGAGATGTGCCCGACCTGCTCGAGTATCTTCGCCTGCTCACCGAGCGCATCGCGAGGCAGGAATCGTCTACGGATGACCTGTCTGCCCTCGCCACCCGCCGGGACGATGCCGCGCACGCCGTTGCCGGGGCCGCACTGGAACTGCGGCGTCGGCGCATCGCCGGCGCGGGCGGCGTGAGCCGGCTCGCCGAAGAGGTCATACGGCCCCTGGCCCTTCCCGATCTCGAGCTGCAGTTCTCGGTCTCGCCCCGTCGCGCCGCAGAGGGCGGGCTAGACGTGGACGGCGAGCTCTGTGACGTGCGCGCCGACGGCGCGGACGAGGTGGACCTGTTCGTTCGCCCAAACCCGGGGGAACGTTCCGGCAAGGTGGCGGAGATCGTATCCGGCGGCGAAAGATCGCGTATCCACCTGGGCCTGACGGCCCTGAAGCGAAGCGGCAGCGAGCCGCCCCTGCAACTCTTCGACGAGATCGACGCCGGTCTGGGCATGGATCGGGCCCGGCCCACGGCGAAGCTGCTCCGACAACTCGCGCGTGGGGGCCAGGTGATCTGCATCACCCATCTGGCCACCGTCGCCGTGTACGGGGACGATCACTGGCGGGCGCGGAAAGAGGTCAGGCATGGGCGAACGCTGCTCGCCGTCGACCGTCTCGTTGACGCGGCGCGTACCGATGAGGTGGCCCGGCTGCTCGGCGGCGAGGAGACCGCCGAAGCCGACGTGGACGCGGCCGGCCGGGCATACGCCCGGGATCTGCTCCGGGAGGCCCGGGAAGAGTTTGCGTCCGGCGGACTGCAGGGCGATCTTGGAGATGGCGGTTGACCGGTTCGATGGCGATACACATACTTGCTGCCGCTCATGGTGCGCCCGTAGCTCAGCTGGATAGAGCGCTTGCCTCCGGAGCAAGAGGTCGTGGGTTCGAATCCCGCCGGGCGTACCATCCCTTACCTCTCGAAGACGGATCATGTGGACGAAGATCTTCCTGCTCCTGGCTCTCTGGTGGTTATGGCGCGCGTTGTTGCGTCTGGGCCGCCGGTCACGCCGGAGGCGCCCCGCCGGGAGCGGATCCCCCCGCGAAGGCACCACCCGGCCGCAGAGCGGCGACCGGGATCTCGGAGATCTGACCCGACAGGACATCAGCGATGCTGATTACGAGGAAATCCCGTAAACCCAGTGACGATTCCCCCTTCCGCTCCCGCTTCCGGGATCCTGGGTCGGGAGCCTTTTCGCTGCGCCAGTATCTCCGTTGCCGGGATGAGCTCTTCCAGCGGATCGTGGTCACGGTCGTCCAGTCCTGCTTCGTGGTCTTCCTGGTGATGTTCAGCCGGACCCTCCATCGCATGTTCGAATCCCACGGGCAGGGCGTGGCCGGCTGGGTGGAAATCGTCTGTCAAGTCCTGTTGCTGCTGTTCGTCCTGCTCTTCGTCGGGCGGGTGGTGAACAATGTACGCAACATCAAGTGGTTGCGCGGTGAGATGACCCGCTTGCGCCGGGAAACGGACAGTCTGGACACGAGGGGTTGATGCCCCGCCGCGATGTGGCACCCTCCTTGCAAACGGGTACCTGGACCCCTCACGAACACCATCGGTCTCATAAAGGATAACATGAAGATCTGCAACAAGTTCGAGAGCAGGGAAGCGCGTCTGGCCGTCATCGGGCTGGGCTATGTCGGGTTGCCGCTCGCCATGGAATACACCAAGCAGGGTTTCGAGGTGGTCGGTATCGATCTGATGCGGGAAAAGGTCGGCCAGCTGAACCGTGGCGAGAGCTACATCATCGATGTTCCCTCCGCGGACGTGCAGAGCGCCTTGGCGACAGGGCGCTTCAAGGCGACGACCGAGGCCGCTGATCTCGCGACCTGCGACAGCGTGAACATCTGCGTGCCGACGCCGCTGGGCAAGACGCAGGATCCGGACATGACCTACATACAGTCGGCGGTCGACGCGATCGTGCCGCACCTGCACAGGGGCATGCTCGTCATCCTGGAGAGCACGACCTATCCGGGCACCTGCGAGGAAGTGATCCTGCCGCGCCTGGCCGAGACGGGCCTGATCGTGGGGGAGGATTTCTATCTGGCCTTCTCGCCGGAGCGGGTGGATCCCGGCAACCCGGTCTACCACACCAGGAACATCCCCAAGGTGGTCGGCGGCGTCACTCCGGACTGCACGGCCGCGGCGGCCTGTCTCTACGGTCAGGTGATGGATGCGGTGGTGCCGGTCTCGACGGCCCGCGTCGCCGAGACCGTCAAGCTCCTGGAGAACACCTACCGCAGCGTGAACATCGGCCTGGTGAACGAGATCGCCCTGCTCTGCAACTCGATGGACATCGACGTCTGGGAAGTGATCGAGGCCGCCAGCACGAAGCCGTTCGGCTTCATGCCCTTCTATCCCGGTCCCGGGCTGGGCGGCCACTGCATTCCCATCGATCCGTTCTATTTCTCCTGGAAGGCGAAGCAGGTCGGCATGGAGGCGCGTTTCATCGAGCTGGCCGGACACGTGAACGGATCGATGCCGCGGCACGTGGTCAATCTGGTGGCCGACGCCCTCAACGAGGTGATGCGCTCGATCAAGGGCAGCCGCATCCTGGTCGTCGGCGTGGCGTACAAGCCCGACATCGACGACGTGCGGGAATCCCCGGCCCTGGATATCATGGAGATGCTGCACAAGCGCGGGGGAGAGGTCTGGTGGCACGACCCCCATGTCGAGGCGCTGAGCGGCTTGACCGGAATACGGAAACTGGATACCTGGTCGGTCGCGGCCCTGGACGGCTTCGACGCGGCCGTGATCGTGACGCCCCACCGGGGCGTGGACCACGGGCTGCTGCTGGAGGCGGGGCCCATGATCATCGACACACGCAATGCGCTCAAGGGCAGGCGCAGTGACAAGCTGGTGCGGTTGTAACCCGCCGGCGCCATCATGGAGGATATCGGATGCAGAAGGCCTTGGTGACCGGAGGAGCGGGCTTCATCGGCTCGCATCTCGCCGCGGCGCTCGTGGAGCGCGGCTGGGACGTTACCGTCCTGGACAATCTGTCCACGGGCAAGTTGGCGAACATGGACACGTTCCGCGACAGGGTGAGGTTCGTGGAGGGATCGATCGCCGACGCCGCGACGGTGCAGGACTGCTGCCGCGGCGTGGATGTCGTCTTCCATCAGGCGGCCCTCGCCTCGGTGCCGCGGAGCGTCGATGATCCGTTCACCTCCAACCTGCACAACATAGACGGGACGTTGCAAGTCCTGCTGGCGGCGCGGGACGCCGGGGTGAAGCGACTGGTCTATGCGGCCAGCAGCTCCGCCTACGGCGACTCCCCGACGCTGCCCAAACGCGAGGATATGCCCAGCGCGCCCATGTCACCCTACGCGGTACAGAAATACGTGGGCGAGCTGTACCTGAAGGTCTTCGCGGATCTGTACGGCCTCAGCTCGGTGGGATTGAGGTACTTCAACGTGTTCGGCCCCCGGCAGGATCCCACCAGCCAGTACGCCGCGGTGGTCCCCATTTTCATCACCAAGCTGCTCGCCGGCGAGTCCCCGACCGTCAACGGCGACGGCAGCTATTCCCGCGACTTCACCTATATCGACAACGTTGTCCATGCTAATATGTGCGCGGCCGAAGCGCCCGACCCGGGCGGTATCACCGTGAACATCGCCTGCGGCGACCGCTTCACGCTGAACGAACTGTACGAGGCGATCCAGGAATTCGTGGGCACGCGCCTGGAGCCCATGCACGGACCGGCCAGGACAGGCGACGTGCCGCATTCGCAGGCGGACATCGCCCTGGCACGAGAGGTCATCGGCTACACGCCCCAGATCGATTTCACGACGGGCTTGTCTCGCACGGTGGCCTGGTACAAGGAACAATCGGCCCGGGTATGAGCTACGGGCGCCGAACGGGGGAAAAGATGTCACGCAGTCTCTGCATCGCGACGTTCATGTTGGCCCTGGCCATGTTCGCCATGACGGCCGCCGCACAGCCGGGCGAGAGCCTCGCCGAATACCGTCTCGGCGCGGGTGATGTCGTGCAGCTGAACGTGCTGCAGCAGCCATCCCTGGACCGGAGCCTGCTCATCAGGCCGGACGGCACCGCGGTCATCCCGCTGGTGGGCGAAGTGGAGATGGCGGGCCTGACGGTCTCCGGGGCCGAGGAACTCGTCCGGCAGAAACTGCGCCTTTTCAACCATGACATCGTCGACATCTCGCTCACGGTGACCCAGTACAACGCCCTGCGCATCTACGTCCTCGGCGCCGTGGTCGCACCCGGCAGCTTCACCTTCGATTCATCGCCGACCTTGTGGGACGTCCTGCGCGAAGCCGGCGGCGCCGACCCCGGCGCCAACCTGGCCGCGGTGCGCGTCATCTCGATCACCGGCAACACCACGACCACGCAGACCTATGACCTCACGGGACTGATCACCGGCACGGGCGGCGCTCCCCAGATCTTCCTGAGAGCCGGCGATACGGTGATCGTGCCCGGCGAGGAGGGTCTGGCCGCGGCGCCGGACACGGGCGTGCAGGTCTTCGGCGGCGTGGCGTCTCCCGGCACCTACTCCCTCACCGAGCCCACGCGGCTGATGACGGTGCTCATGCTCGCGGGTTCGCCCCTGGAAGCCGCGGCCCTCGACAGGATCTGGTGGGTGCACGACACCGGCGGCGGTCGTTACAGCTCGCGCCTGATCGACATCTCGAGATTCATCGAGAAGGGGGACATGTCCGGCAACCCGCTGATACATCCCGGTGACACGATCGAGGTGAAGCGCAGCGTCCCGGGTTTCTTCCGCACGGTCTACCCGCTGATTCTCGGCTCCATCTCCACGGCTGCGGCGATCATCTTCACCATCGACCGCGTCAGCAATCGCTAACCTGCAGCTTGGCCCGTTTCACTCCAGGCCCGCGCCGTCGAGGCGCGGGCTTTCCGCGTGCGGGTCCGGGGGGTCGAAGAGAACGCGCCGGGCGCCGGCGAATACGGCCAAGCCGATCAGAACTGCCAGCCAGAGTGTGACCAGCCGCACGAGCAGAGCTACCGACAGGGCGGCACCGCGCGGTACGTCCAGGCTCGACAGCAGCAGGACGAGCGTGGCCTCGGTGCCGCCCAGACCGCCCGGGAGGAAGGCCAGCGAGCCGGCGAGGGTGGCCGCGGCATAGATGAACACGGAGGGCCCGAGTCCGATGTGGTGACCCAGGTGCCCGCAGATGAGCCAGAGGCTGAGACACTCGCAGAACCAGGCCGCCACGCTCAACGACAGGGATGCGGCGGCGGTCGAACCGCTGGTCACTGCGGGCAGCCAATTCAACGTGTCGCGTACCTCCTCGGCGCGGTCACGCAGTCGGGACGACCGGGAGAGGCGGGAGATCATGGCCGTCTGCAGCCGCCCGGAGCGCAGGGAAGCCACGGCCAGCACCAGGATGAGCAGGGCGCCTGCGCGGGCGGCGGTGCCTGCGAAAAGCCCATCCCACCAGAAGAGCCCCACGGCCGCGAGCAGCAGGATGGCCAGCACGTCGGTCAGCCTCTCGGCGATGAGCACCGACAGACCGGCCGACAAGGGAACGCCACGCTTGTCGCGCAGGTGCACGGCCTTGTAGATCTCACCCAGCTTGCCGGGAGTGACGACCATGGCGAAGGTCGCGAAGAACAGGGCCCAGGATTCGCGTCTGGGCACTTCGAGCGAGAGACGGCTAAGGTAAAGGCTCCAGCGGCCGAATCTCATGAGGTAATTGGCCAGTGAGAGACCCACCAGCAGCGGTATCCCGGTGGGCGGGAAGCGGGCCAGACCCTGGCGGAAATCGTGCCAGCCGAGCACGAATCCGAAGATGGCATAGACGAGGCATCCGGCCGTCAGCCAGAGCAGAAGAGGCTTGATAACGTTGAGAGCGCGGTTCATCGATTCTCCCGAAGTTGCCGTCAGGTATCTACATATGCCTGATGGATAGGAAAAAATCAAGGCAGGAGGAGCGCCGCAGATCGAGCTTGTATTTTCGGGCTTATTGGTGTAGTCTGAAGACATACACGCTCGGGAAATATTGAAGGTTTTGCAACCTTTGCGTCTGCGGATCGCATTTACTGCTGTTCTTGCGGTGGGGCCCTGGGGGGAGAGGCAGTGAAGGGTTTGACGGGCACATATCGATCTGGCAGTGACGGCCGTCTGGGTCTGTATCCCGACGATGAGCCGCTATCCGGGATGGGTTTGCTGGAGGCGCGGCGCCATCTCGAGGAATTCGACGTTCCCGAGGCGTCGCAGAACTATATCATCGGACCCAAGAGATCCGTCGACATCGTCATTTCGGTTTTCGCCTTGATCCTGTTCGCGGTCTTGTTGCCGCTGATCGCCGTCGCGATCAAGATCGATTCCCGCGGACCCGTCTTCTTCCTGCAATCGCGCATCGGCATCGACCGGCGGCTGCGCCGCAAGTCGCCCTGCTCCACCTGCCCGGAGCGGCGGCGCGTGCTCTATCCCGGCAAACCCTTCCGGATCTACAAGCTGCGCACCATGCGCCTGGACGCCGAGGCGACGGGCCCCCAGTGGGCCACCGAGAACGATTCGCGTATCACGCGCGTCGGGCGCATCCTCCGCAAGACGCGTCTCGACGAATTCCCGCAGTTCATGAATGTCCTGCGCGCCGAGATGAGCGTCATCGGGCCCCGCCCGGAGCGGCTGTGCTTCATCAGGCAGCTGGAGCACGACATCCCCCTCTACCACGACCGTCTGATGATCCTGCCCGGCATCACCGGCCTCGCCCAGGTGATCAACGGCTACGATACGGACGTCGATTCCGTCCGCCGCAAGGTCGCCCTGGACAAGCAGTACATCAGCAACATCGGCTGGCGCACGGACCTGCGCATCCTGCTGATGACCATCCGCACCGTCCTGCAGGGCGAAGGCGCCCTCTGACCCGTCCAACGATCCTCCCGCGATGGGTGGTGGGTTCACGCCCGCCAACTGCGTCTTGCGCCGAGGAGGCGCCGGCCTGATAATCGCGTCCGAGATCCGGAGTCGTTCCGGTCGTATCACATCTGCTGGTTCGGAGATGCCATGACGCCCCAGCTGCTCGTCATCGACGATCAAGCCCAGATCCGCCAGTTCCTGCGCGAGGCCCTCGGCGCCGAAGGTTACGCGGTGGAGACGGCCGGCACGGGCGACGAGGCCGTGACGCGGTTGACCGAGACCATACCCGACCTGGTGCTGCTCGATCTCAGGCTTCCGGACACCAGCGGCCTGGATCTGATGCGCGAGATCCATCGCCAGTTCCCCAGCATGTGCGTGGTCATGATGACCGCTTTCGGGGAGATCGAGACCGCGGTCAAGGCCATCAAGGCCGGCGCCTTCGACTTCATCCCCAAGCCCTTCAACCTCGAGCAGCTGCTGCACGTCATCAAGCGGGGGCTGGAGACGTCGCGACACGCCCGTGAGCTCTATACCTTGCGCCGCCAGGGCGACTCCTACTTGCATTCGCCGGGCATCGTCATGAGCACGGCCCCGGCGATGCAGGACATCTACGAGACCGTCCGCAAGGTCATCGTCGGCGACAAGACCACCATCCTCATCGAAGGGGAATCCGGCGTCGGCAAGGACGTGCTGGCGGGTTTGATACATGCGTCCTCGCCGCGCAGCGCCGAGTCGTTCCTGGAGATCAACTGCGCCGCCTTGCCGGAAAAGCTCCTCGAGAGCGAGCTCTTCGGGCACGAGCAGGGCGCCTTCACCGACGCCTTGCATCAGAAGCCGGGCCTGCTGGAGCTGGCGCACAGGGGCACGCTGTTCCTGGACGAGATCGGGGAGATGAGTCTGACCCTGCAGGTCAAGCTCCTGCGGGTCCTGGAGAAGCAGACCTTCCGCAGGGTCGGCGGTGTGCAGGACATCAGCGTGGACGTGCGCCTGATCTCGGCCACCAACCGCGACCTGTCCCGCATGGTGGCCGAAGGCGCCTTCCGCGAGGATCTCTACTACCGGCTCAAGGTGATACCCCTGCTCATCCCGCCGTTGCGGGAACGGCCGGAGGATATCCCGGCCCTGGCCGATCACTTCCTCCGGGTATACAACCTGCAATTCCAGAGGAATTTCGAAGGCTTCAGCGCCGGCGCCACGGCGGCGATGGCCGCCTATGCCTGGCCCGGCAACATCCGGGAATTGCGCAACGTGCTCGAGCGGGCGGTGCTGCTTTCCGACGGGAACACCTTGTCCGCCGCGCAGTTGAATCTGCCCGGCGCGGGGGAGGCGCGGTCGCTGCCGCTGTGGGGGGACCTGGCGTCGGCGCTCGGCGGGGATCTCTCCGATGACGGCATTCCGCTGCCGGACATGTTGGCGCGCATCGAGGAACATTTCGTCAGGCATGCGCTGGAAGCGGCCGGCGGCAACCAGTCGCACGCCGCCAGGCTGCTGGGCCTGAATCGCGACAAGCTGCGCTACCGGATGAAACAGTACGGTCTCAACAAGGACGAACCTCGTGAGCGGGCGTAATAAGCTGAGTCACATCCTCTGTCTCCTGTTGCCGTTGTTGAGCGGCTGCGGCGTGTATTCGTCATCTTCCGGACGCATCGACGAGTCGATCCGCAGGGTGACGGTGCCCTATCTGGAGAACCTTACCGCCGAGCCCAACATCGAGGTGGAGTTGACAGAGAACATCATCTCGGCGCTGCAGGACGACAACACGCTGCGCGTGGTGGAATTCCCCGACGCAGCCACGGAACTGACGGGCAAGGTGGTACGCTACAACCTGCGTGAAGCCTTCACCTCCAGCAATCTCCAGGTGGACGAGTACCAGGTTCAGATCATGGTGGAACTGACCATGCGCGTGATCGAGACGGGACAAGCCTTGTTCGAGAAGAAGCGCATCACCGGCACGGGGAACTTCGCCGTCGACGAGGCCGGCGGCAGCGCCGAGGCCGACGCGCGGGCGTTGGCGGCGGCCGAGATCGTGCGCGAGGTTCTGGCTGCAGTCGTGGAGGACTGGTGATGGCGTACGGCCGCGGTAGCAGATCCGGCCCCGATTTCCAGCAGCTGCGCGACGAGCTGGCACGAGAGGCGTATCGCCCAGTTTACCTGCTGGCGGGCGAGGATGCGCATCGCATGGCCGGGGTGGTCACCTACCTGAAGAAGAAGCTGCTGGGGGAGACAGATGCGGCGTTCAACTTCCATGCGTATGACGGGGACGACGCCGAGGTGGGCAACGTCGTCCAGCAGGCCCTCAGCTATCCAATGATGTGCAGCCACCAGGTGATCTGCGTGAAGCGCGCCGAGAAGCTGGTGACCGACGCCGGCGCCGAGGCGGGTCTGATCAAATACGTCAAGAAGCCGGCTGCCGAGACGGTATTGATACTCATGTCCGATAAAGTAGATGGCCGGCACAAATGGGTAAAAGCCTGCAAATCGGCAGGATGTTTCTTCGATTTCTCACCACCGCGCGGTCGTGATCTCGTTGGCTGGGTCATGCGCACTGCCAGCAGCCAGGGCCTGAACATGGGACAGGAACTGGCCGAACTCCTCACGGAACTCATCGGCGACGACCTGAACGTTCTCAGCGGCGAGATCGAGAAGCTCGCGCTGATCACCGCCGATTCGAAAACGCAGCTCGATGACGGGAAATTGCTCGAGGTCATCCTGGAGCAGCGCGCCGTCGATCCTTTCGAACTGGTCAGGCTGCTGGGTCCCGGTCAAGGCGCGGCCGGATTGCGCGTGTACCATCGCTATCTCGCCGATGGACGGTCACCCTACGAGCTGGCGCCGTTGTTGATCTGGCGGGTCAAGCAGGTGGCACAGGTGGCGTCCCTGCGGCGGGAAGGAGTGGACCCAGGTCAGATGCCCGGTGTCATCGGCGCGTCGCCGTATGCAGTGAAGCAGGCCCGTGAGACTGCAGATCGGTGGGGTGACGCCGGGGTGAGAAAGGCCCTGCGGGCCTGCATGCAGTGCGAATCCGCTCTCAAGAGCAGCCCGTTGGGACCGGAGAAGGTGTTGGAGAGGGCGATTCTGGATATCTGTACGAAATGAAACGCTGACGCAATTACCCCGTAAAGGATAATGTAAAAATGAATTAAGAAAAATGTAGAATCTCGACCGGCAATGACTTAACATAATATACATTATGCGCAATACTTTAAGTCTGTGACCCTATCGATTCCGGCACAACAGCTTGCTCCTTCTCTCAGGTAATGGGAACGCGATCCGCGAATTCATCGATGATCGGCAGACGGCACACCTCACCCGACAGCGCCTTGACGAAACCGATCACCGACAGCGTCAGGCAGACGATCATGGCGACCAGATGCAGGACGATGGTCAACAGCAGTCCGATCAGGGGCAATCGCCCCAGTGTGGCGTCGATGATGTTCAGCACGACATACAGCACGACCTCGGCGAAGAAGAGCGCGAAGCCCTGGCGGCAGTGGCCGGCCAGGAACGCACCCTTCTCCTTGACGGCCAGGATGGGGACGAAGACGAAGAAGCTGAGGTAGCACACGGCACCCAGCCAACGGTCGTTGTTCGTGGTCTCGGGCATGATCCTCTCCCCCGCATTCCGGTTTGTTGCCGCCATCATATGCCACCCGCCCGCATAAATCCACTACGTCCGACCGGACTTGTCCGGTCGCTGCGAAGCTGCTACGGTGCGCCCATCGAGCATGTACGCGGATGGACAGGAAGGTGGCCGCCTTTGTTCGGGTTCAAGAAAACGCCGAAGCCGGACCGCTGGAAGGGGCGGAATGTCCTGGAACTGGTACCCGTGCAACTGGTCGCCCACGAGGCCTCCGGCACGGATGGGCTTGTCCGGTTGCTGGAGCCGCGCTTCAGGGATCGTCTGCTGGGTAGGATCCTGCAGCCGCGGTTGCCTCGGGAGCGCGCCCACGTGAAGGTGGAGCTGGACGCGCGGGGCAGCGACATCTGGCGCGCCATCGACGGCCGGACCAGCGTCGCGGAGTTGGTCGGGCTCTTCGTCGCACGCCATCCAGACGATTCGCAGCAGGCGCCGGAAAGGGTCTGGCGCTTCCTCGCGGTCATGGAGCACCACGGCTTCATCGAGCTCGAGCCTACCACCGAGGCCTGAGCCGTGTTCCCCCCGAAGACAAAGCCGCGTTCCTGAGAACGCGGCCGTATCCAGGCGAGTCTCTGGATGGTACCCCAGACAGGGCTCGAACCTGCGACCCCTGGTTTAGGAAACCAGTGCTCTATCCAGCTGAGCTACTGGGGCCCTGAACTCTCTGCCTCGCGTGACATCATAGCCACGCGGTGCGGACTCCGCAGCCCGCGGCACCGGTGAAGGCCGGGAATCGGAAGCTAGCCGTCTCCGGAATATTTGACAAGTGAAAATACTGGTGTGCCCGCCAGGCGCGATCTGCCCTCCAGATCCTCCAGTTCGACCAGGAAGAGCTGCGCGGCGACCGTGGCGCCGAGTCGCGTCACGAGTAGCTGCGCGGCGGCGGCCGTCCCGCCGGTGGCGAGCAAGTCGTCCACGATCAACACCTTGTCGCCGGCGGACAGGGAATCGTCGTGAGCCTCGAGGGCGGCCGAGCCGTATTCCAGATCGTACGCGACAGAGACCGTCCGGCCCGGCAGCTTGCCCGGCTTGCGCAGGATGATCAGCGGCTTGCCCAGCTGGCGGGCCAGGGGTGCGGCGAAGATGAAGCCGCGCGATTCCAGCGCGGCGATCTTGTCGAAGGCCGTGGCAGAGATCAGGTCCGCGAGGCCGTCCAGGGCGGCGCGAAAGGCGTCGGGTCTCTCCAGCACGGGTGTGATGTCCCGGAACAGGATGCCCGGCTGCGGGAAGTCGGGCACGTCGCGGATCACGGTCTTCAGGTCCATGGTGGCTCCTCGCACGGTCAGCGCAGCAAACGAGCCGGATCGACGGCCTCGTTGTCCCGGCGCAGCTCGATGTGCAGATAGGGCTGGTTCCCCTCCGCCGGCGCGCCGGTCAGGCCCAGGCCGTCGCCGCGCAGCACGATCCGGCCGGTCTCGACGTAGACGTCATCGGAGGAGAAGGGTCCGAGTACCGTGGCGAATCCTCCCCCGTGCTCGATGATCATCAGCCGGCCGTAGCCGTCCTGCTCGCCCACGTAGCGGACGACGCCGTGGGCGGGAGCGACCACGTGTGCGCCCCGAGCATAGGCCATGTCCACCCCGGTGTGGCGGGTGGTGATCCGGCCCTGGCGCTGGTCGCCGAAGGAACGCAGCTCGGCGCCCGCGGTCCCGGCGAAGGGGCGGCGCCAGCGGGTGCCGGCGGCGCGCGTGAGTCCGAACGGGCGGGTCACGCGCAGCCTCTGCGCCGGGTGGATGAGATCGCTCCTGAGGCCGTTGTCCCGCTTGAGTGCGGAAACGGTGGTGCCCGTCAGCTCGGCGATGCGGCCCAGGTAGTCGCCCGGGCGCACCACGTACCAGCCGTCCTCGGAGGCGGCGAGAACCGGCGCACCGGCCATGGCCAGCACGAGCGTGATCAGCGAGGCGGCGAGAAATACGACGCGGTCATTCGCGAATCCTGGCAGACCGCGAATGCGTTTGCCCGACGGTGATCCAGGACGGTTGTCGATCATGGTGATCATGGCGTCACTATTCCCGTTCGCGGCTGATGCGAGCTCGGAGATGGCTTCTTGCGAGCCAGGCACGAGAGATAGCGACTACCTCGGGACCTGTCAAGGCCTCTCCTGTGCGATTGCCGGGTTTGCCAAGGGATGCCCGCCGGAAGTGCGACTGACTGGCTGTCGGCAGGTTTGCACGTGAAACCGTCCACCAAGTGGCACGCTCCCTTCGGGACGCTTCGGTGAACGCGGCCGTCCCTTGCGCCGTCTACCTTTTCCGGTCTGACGGCCATGGTGGCAAAGAGAAACGGGCCGCTTCATCGGCAACCCGTTCCCCATCTATAAGTTCTGTGGTCGGGGCGAGAGGATTTGAACCTCCGACCCCCTGCTCCCGAAGCAGGTGCGCTAACCGGGCTGCGCTACGCCCCGACCGATTACCAGACCGTGGAGGGCTCTCCAGCGAAGCCCAATATCTACACGTTGGACCAGAGGTGCAAGACCCCCATCGAAACGAGCGTCACCAGGATTCCGGCGACGCAGATGCCAAGGATGATACACGGGATCGAAAAACGCAAGGGCAGCCTGAAGAGGTAGGCGGCCACCGAGCCGGTCCAGGCGCCGGTCATGGGCAGAGGGATGGCTACGAACAGGATCAGGCCGATGGCCTGGTAGCGGCGTATGAGTCCGCTGCGGCGTTCGGTGCGCGCGAAGAGCCAGGTGAAGAAGCGGTCGGCGCGGGCGAAGCGGCGCAGACGGCGCTCGGCCGGGCCCAGCAGGGTCAGGATCGGCAGCACCGGCACGAAGTTGCCCGCCGCCGCGATCAGGAACGTGAGCACCGGATGCGCGCTGCCGAAGCTGGCGGCCAGGGGCGTATAGGCGTAGGGGATGGCGCCGCGCAGCTCGAAGATCGGCAGCGTGGCGATCGCGAAGATCGCCAACGGCGGCGGCAGGTGCTCGGCCCATTCGAGTATCTGTTCACGCATCGGCTGCGCTCCCCGTCAAACCCGACAGCATCGGCACGAACCGGCAGGGAACCGAACGTTCGACCCGCGCCTCTCCCCCGTGCTTGCGGTAGCGGTATAGGGTCTGCTCCTCGCCCGCGCCGATGGGCAGGACCAGCGTGCCGCCTTCGCGCAGCTGGTGGAAAAGCAGGGACGGCAGGCGGGCCGGACAGGCCGTGACGACGACCGCGTCGTAGGGACCGCGTTCGGGCACCCCGTCGCCGCCGTCGGCGGCGTAGATCTCCACGTTGTCGTAGCCCAGCTCGTCGAGCCTGCGCGCCGAACGCAGCGCCAGGGGTTCGATGCGCTCCACGCTCACCACCGAGCGGCACAGGTGCGAGAGCACGGCCGCCTGGTAGCCCGATCCCGTGCCGACCTCCAGCACGTGCGCGTCGCCGCGCAGTTCCAGCAGGGCGGTCATCAGGCCCACGATGAAGGGCTGGCTGATGGTCTGACCGTAGCCGATGGGCAGGGCGCAGCCGTGATAGGCGCGGTGGCGCAGCAGGGTGGGCACGAACAGGTGGCGCGGCACCTTGTACATGGCCGCCAGCACCTGCGGGTCGGCGACGCCTGCGCCTGCGAGCTGGTCGGAGACCATGCGTCGGCGGGCCACGGCGTAGTCGGTCGCTGCGGCGCGGCTCCTCATGGTTTCAACGGTCCCTCGTGGTTGAGCCCGGACAGCCGGGCGAGCATGATCTCGTGGGTCAGGTCCACGCGCAGGGGCGTGACGACCACGTAGCCCGCCTGGCTGAGGGTGGCGTCCGTGTCGGGCACTTCATCCCAGGTGGGGCCGTTGCCGCCGATCCACAGGTACGGCTTGCCGCGGGGATCGAGCTGCTCGGTGATGACGTCGCTGTATTGCCGGCTGCCCAGGGGGGCGACGCGCACGCCGCGGATCTCGTCCGCCGGCAGGTCGGGTATGTTGACGTTGAGCAGGGTGTTGCGGGGCAGCTCCTGGTCGAGCAGCGCGTCGAGGTGGCCGCGCAGATAAGCCTCCACGGTATCCCAGTGTTCGGGCCGCCAGCTGGTGCAGGAGACGGCGTAGCTGGGCAGGCCCAGGATGGCTCCCTCCAGCGCCGCCGCCACGGTGCCGGAATAGGTGACGTCCTCCCCCATGTTCGAGCCGTGGTTGACGCCGCTGATCACCGCGTCGGGGGGGTCGTCCTTGAGGATGTGCTCCACGCCCACCAGCACGCTGTCGGTCGGCGTGCCGGTGACGGCGAAACGGCCGTCGCCGTAGTCGATCACACGCAACGGGACGCGCAGGGTGAGGCTGTGACTCGAGGCGCTCTGCTGGTCGGCCGGCGCCACGGTGGTCACCCGGATGTCGTCGCGTTCGGACAGCACCCGGGCCAGCAGGTTCAGGCCGTGGGCGTCGATGCCGTCGTCGTTGCTCAGCAGGATGTGCCGGATCATCGTCGATCTCCTCGTCTGGCCTCGCGGCGCAGGCGGTAAACGAGCCTGAAGAAGCGCACCGTGTCGCGCAGGGGCCTGATGGAGCTGCCCTGTTCGCCGTACACCGCCGCCGTCGGCACAGAGCCGATGCGGGCGCCGCGCCGCGCCAGTCGGACCAGCACCTCCGACTCGAAGTCGTAGTTGGCGGTGGTCGTCTCCAGGCCGTCCAGGACAGCTACGCGCAGCAGGCGGTAGCCGTTCTGCGAGTCCGGGATGGGACAGCCCGCCAGGCGGCTCACGACCCGGCTGGTGAAAACATTGGTTGCCTTGCGGATCCAGGGCATGTCCGCGGTCGCGTCCATGCGCGTCCCGACGACGATATCAAAGCTAGCAGATAACGCGGCGTCCAGGAAGGACTGCATCTCAGCCGGCAGGTGCTGGCCGTCGGCGTCCATGGTGAAGGTCCAGTCCCAGCCCGCGGCCAGGGCGTGCTGGAAACCGGTCAGCAGGGCCGCACCCTTGCCGCGGTTCTGCGCGTGGGTGGCGATTTCGGCACCGTGGGCGCGGGCGACGTCGCCGGTGCCGTCGGTGCTGCCGTCGTCCACGACCAGCGCACGGATATCGGGCTGACGCTCGCGGATCTCGTCCAGCAGCGGCCCCACAAACGAGGCCGCGTTCAGGGCCGGGAGGATGACGCCGACGTGCATGGTGGGAGCACTCCGATAATCAATGATCACCCTACAAAGGGGCTGGTACTGGCGAGAAACCGACTGGAAGTCACAGTTCGAAGCATAGGCGCGAACGAGACCAGATCCAGATTCATCAATAGCCTGCTAGTCCCCGATCAGTTGGCGCACCCGACCCATGAAGGCTTCCGGATCGATCGGCTTGTCGACGAACATCTCCGGCTTGACCAGCCCCTCCTCGCGCATGGCCGCGATCATATGGCGCAACGATTCGCGCAGGCAGTCAAATGGCCGCTCCTCGGTGTTGGCGGCGGCGGAGTCTAACTCTTCAAGGGAGGCGGCGACACCGGTCAGCATAAGCACCGGAATGTCCTTCAGTTTCTCGTCCCTTTTCAGCTGTTTGAAGAGGGTGAAGCCGGTCTTTTTTGGCATCATCACATCCAGGACGATCAGGTCGACTGCGTTCTCCTGGATTATTTGCCAGCCCTCACTGCCGTCATTGGCGGTCAGGGTCTCGATCCCCCCCTCCTCTAGCACCACCGAGAGGAACTTCACGGCGTTCACATCATCGTCGATGATCAGAACCTTCTTGTCGCTCATGTTCCACTCCTCGAATTGGGATGGGATAACGGCAGGATAACCCTGAAGAGGGCGCCCCTGTCCGGTTTGGACAAAATGATGATTTCACCGGCGTGTAACCGGATGATCCGGCTGGTGAGGGCAAGGCCGAGGCCGGTGCCCCACTTCTTCTTGGTGCTGAAGAATGGAGTGAGCACGTTCTTACGGACCTCCTCGGTCATCCCCACACCGTTGTCCTGGATCTCGACCAGGACTTGACAACCCTGGCCGCAGGCTGTGCGGCAGACTATTTCCGGTGTTTCCCCCTCTTTGTACTCCTTCATGTCACAGGCGTCCAGTGCGTTCGTCAACAGGTCCATGAAAGTCATGTGGATGAGGCCGGGATCGCAGTGGATCGTCGGCAGGTCAGGGTCCAATTCGACCCGCAGCGCCACACCATTCTCGGCAGCCACCTGGCGAATGGCCCCGGCGGTTTCGTTGACCATGGCGTTCAGGTCGGTCGGCTCCGTTTCGATCTGCCAGTTCCGTGCGTACTTCAACATCTTCCGGGAGAGGTCGCTGATCCTCTGGAAGCCGTCTTCGATCATCTCGCACCCCTCGCGGATACGATCCCGCCGGTCCCTCTTCAGCCCGACCTGGACGATGTACAGCCCTCCCCGCAACGTGTTGAGCATGTTCTTGATCGCATGCTGGATGGCGGTGACGGCGCGCCCTATAGCGACGGCCTGTTCCGACTCGAACAGCTGCTGTTGCAGTTCCCTCTCGGTGGTGACGTCCTTGCTGATGCCGAGGGTGCCGATGGCCCGCCCCTCCTGGTCCCGCAATCGCGAGAGGGTCAACAGCACGTGGCGCTCAGCGCCGTCGCTTGTCTTGAACCGGGTCTCGATGTTGGCCACGTAGCCCTGCCCGGCCAACCGGCTGATGGCCTTGGCCCGTTCCTGTGGATCGGCGAAGAGGGTCTCCATCGGCAAGCCGATGACCTCGTCACGCCTGAATCCGAGCGCCTGCTCGGCCCCTCGGTTGAAGGTCTCGATTTGCCCGGCTGGGTTAACGGTGATGATCAGATCGGCGGAGTTCTCGACGATGCCCTCGAGGTATTTGAGGGTGCGACGCAGCTCGGTCTGATGGGCCTGCAGCTTGGTGGCCATCGAGTTGAAGGATTCCTGCACCAAGCCGATCTCGTCGTCTCGTCGCGAGTCGAACCGGTAATCGAGGTGGCCGGCCCCGAGAGCGCCGATGCCGTCGACCAGGCTCCGCAACGGCGCGACCAGCAGTCGGCGGAAGGCGATCAGCAGGCCGCCGATTCCCAACACCATGCCCAGTACGGCGGCCAGGGCCAGGAGTCCGTTCAGCTCCGCGATCTGGCGGTCGATGTCGGCAAGGGAGTACTCGGTGTGCAGAAAACCGAGCAGCGGACCTGAGTTCAGGTGGGCATGGCAGCCCGCGGTTCGACACCCGGGCTCGTTCAGGATCGGCGTGACCACCTGCAATACCCGGCCGCCGTCCACTCCAGGCAAGATCTGCTGGTGCTGGTCCAGGCTGGCGGTTGGCAGAGAATCGTCGGCGTGACACTGGGCGCAGGTCCGATCCTCGCGTGCCATTATGGTGCCGGGTTCCATCAGACGGGAGACGGCCACCAGTCCATCCGGGTGAGACACGAGGCAGATCTCGCAATAGGTAGGACTCCAGCCGGCGATATCCTCGATGTATTCGCGGACCCCGCTGTTGTTGCGGCTCATCATCATCTCTTGGATGCCGCTGCGAATCGAGGTGGAGTTGAACTGCAGGACGTCGTAAGCCACTTCGTTGGCCGCCCGACGGCCGATGTAGCTGCCGAGAAAGCCAGTACCGAGTAGGATGACGAGAACCGCAATGACCACCACCGCGCTCATCCGCCAGGCCAGCTTGCTGCGTCGTTTCATGTTGCCGAGCTCGCCTTCCGGGGCAGGGGCCCGCAACGATTCTCGATCTGGCGGAGCAGGTTCTCGAAGATAACCCCGTGGAAAGGCAAGAGCACTAGCCAGTATAACCGGCCGAAGAGCGACCGGGTGTCGAAGTAAGCAACGATGACCACGCGGCGCTCTTTCCCTACACGCCGCACGAGGAACTCGAGCCAGGCCCGGCCGGGCAATTTCATCTCCGACCGCAACAGGAGGCGGCGCCCCGGCCGCAGGTCCTCCACCCGCCAGAAATCGATGACGTCGTTGATCTGCAGGCTGCGCCGCGCCCGCCGGCCACGGGCCGTGCCGACCCCGAAGAACACGCGATCAATCATTCCCCTCAATCTCCACATCCAGTTGTTGTGGAACCAACCCTCCTGGCCGCCGACCTGGCAGAAGGATTGGAACAGGTCGGCGGGCGATTGCTGCGTGGGCAATGAATACACTGCCCTGTAGCGCGGCCGCGGCGTTACCTCGTACAGCTTGAGCGCGAGCTCGTGCGCCGGCGGGTAGGCATCGGACCAGCGGGTGGCGACGTTGTCCTGCTCCTCGCGGCTGAATGCGAGCAGCAGCGCCTCGCGGTACCCGAGCGGGCAGAATTCGAGATGCTGCCGTATGTGGTCGTTCTCGCAAACGGTGTCGCTCTTCAATCCGTCCATCAGGCAGAACACGATCGGCCCGGGCACCGGGGTGATCAGGCTGAGGAAGTACGAATGCAACCGCAACGCGGACAGGGGGCTGCGAATGAACGAGCGCCGCACCCGCAGGAGATCGGCCAGGTTCCGCACCATTTGCTCGTACGTGAGGATATCCCGCCCGCCGATGTCGAACGACCGACCGGCCGTTTCCGGTTTTTCGAGCACGCCGACCAGGTATTTGACCACGTCCCGGATACCGATCGGCTGGCACAGCCGATTCGACCACCGGGGAAACAGGATGATCGGCAGGTTCTGTACCAGGTGCTTGAGGATCTCGAAGGAGGCGCTGCCCGAGCCGATGATGATGGAGGCCCGCAGGATCGTCACCGGTACACGACCCTGCTGAAGGGCGCAGGCCACCGCCTGCCGGCTACGCAGATGTTCCGAGGGGGCGGTCTCGGCACAACCGACACCGCCGAGGTAGATGATGCGCTGGACGCCGGCTTTTTCGGCCGCCTGGCGGATGTTCACGGCCGCCTCCAGATCGGCTGCAGCGAAACGCGCCTGCCCCATCACCATCGAGTGGATCAGGTAGTAGAGGGTATGCACCCCTTGCAGTGCCGGCCCGAGTGTTCCCGGGCACATCGCATCGGCCGCCACGATCTCGGCCCGGGGCCACCGTTCCGCGAACCGCATGGCGTCGGCCCGGACCATGGCACGCACGCAATAGCCACGGGCGAGCAGTTCGGGGACCAGCCGGCCCCCGATGTACCCGGAGGCGCCGGTGACGGCCACGAGCCCGTCGTCAGGCCGGGGTGTAGTGTCGAGATCGTGGCAGAAGAGTGGGTCGGGACAACCGGGACAGGCAGGCGATCCGGCCAGTTCGGGATCCCGCAGGATCCCAGCCTGTCCCCAGTTGGGAAGCCGGTCGGAGCTGAAACCCCTGTCCAGTCGGTGGGTGAAGTTCCGGATCTCCGTGCGGACGGCGGCCATGCCGGCCCCGGACTGGAGGCTGGCTTCCCCTGCGGCCAGTCCCGCCGTGGAGACGGCCTTGTCCGACGAATCCACCATTCTGCTCCATTCACGGAATCTAGGCGAGGGAAGGTCAATCGAAGCGGGGTAAATCACCACCGTCCAGGAATGGTTCCCCGCATCCGGATTATAGACCCATATATCCCACTGAACTAGTATATAATCTTAGCAACCGCCCATTCCTCGCCCTGTTGCCGGTCGGCGATAGATATCCGGCGATGTGGGCATTCGTCGGTCACCCGGCGACCGGGCGGGCAATAGGAGGTTGATATTTCCAATAGCGGGCCTACGGTCTGGTCGGGCATCAGGTGCGCGAGCTTTCGAACGTATCTTTCCCGGCAGGATGGCATGTGGCAGTATAGAATGGACGGGGTTCTGAGGGTCAGGCATTTGATATCGGTTGATTTCAATTGTTACTCGATCGCGAGTATGATTGGCTCTATGGAAGGAGCGTAAGTACTAACGCCGCTTGCAAAGGTATTGCGTACCAAGTGACGAGGGGGGCTGCCATCAAATTCATCACCTATTTCCTGATCCTGCTGGCGCTGGGACTCGGCGAACGTAGCCTAGGGCCCCACGGCACGCGACTGACCACGCTGCTGGCCCTCTGTGCTGTGCTTCCGCTCCTGTTGCGCGGTCTCTGGCTGATCGACTGGCGCATGTGGCGGGCCTCGCTCCCCGGTCTCGCCGCGATCGCGACTGCCGTCTGCTGGTACACGACCGCGGACGCCGCGCAGTACTTCGCCCTGGGGGCGTCGCTGGCCTGCCTGTCTATCGCGGTGCGGCGCACCGTCCCCCGGGACGTCCTGGCCGACGCCTCACCGGCATCTACGGTCATCGCCTTCGCCCTTTTCGTGGCCGTCCGGGACCATCTCGACCTCTGGACCCAGCTGATCACTGCCTCCATACGGACAACGTTCTGGTTCTCGAATCTATGGGGGCAGTCGTTGCGTCTGGGGCCGACCTATTCCGGCCTCTGGCTGTTGGTCGCCTGCCTGCTGGCGCTGGTGATGATCGCCACCGGAACGCGCCACCGGCCCTGGCGGCTGATCGCCGCCTTCGTGCTGCTGCCGCTGCTGGCCTTGGCCGCCATCCCCTTGCGCGGCCTGGTGCCGACCCACTATCACGGCGCGCCGGCGACCGCCGTCCTCGCCTGGCGCCTGGTCCAGTTCATCCTGCTGCTGGCGCCGGTAGCTCTGCTGACCGCGACCCGCGGCCGGGACGAAGTGTTGGCGGCACAAGCCCCGCCGCACGCCGCCCCTTGGCGCGGGATCGCCACGGTTGCGTGTGCGGCCGCGGCTCTGGGCGGTCTCGTGCTGTTGAGCTGGAGCCGGCCCGTTCCTTGGCATCCCGGGCGGGTCTTGATCGACACCCGCGGGTCGTTCAACATGGAACCCTTCCGCTGGGGCGCCTACGCCCGCGATGTAGCCCAGGGCGCTTCTCTGGCCACGCTGCCACATGTGCTGGGCGCGTACGGTTTCGCGACGGCGGCATCTGACACCATGATCGACGCTGCCGCGCTGGCCGAGACAGACGTCCTGGTGGTCATGAATCCCGACACCTTCTACACCGAAGCCGAGCACGCGGCCGTCTGGGAGTTCGTCGACCGCGGAGGCGGCCTGCTGGTCCTGGGTGATCACACCAATATCATGGGTGTGATGGAGCCCTTCAACGCCCTGCTGCAGCCGGTGGGCATCGGACTGAATTTCGATTCAGTCATTCCCAGGGTCGACCGCTGGTCTTGGTACGGCTGCATGCGTTTCCACCCCCATCCGCTGACACGGGGCCTGCGCGACGAGGCCGAGATCAAGCTCAGCGTGGGCGCCAGCCTGACGCTGGCAGCCGGGGCGATTACCTTGTTGAGCGGACGGGACGCCTACGCCGACGCCGGCAACTGGGACAACGCGCAGGGTGCCTACCTGGGCAACATGGCCTTCGACCGGTCCGAGATCGAGGGTGATCTGCTCCTGGCTGCCGAGGCGCCCTACGGCCGGGGAAAGGTGATCGCCTTCGGGGATACCTCGCCCTTCCAGCGCACCACCGTCAGCCTGTCGCACGAGCTGATGGCCAGGATCTTCAACTATCTCGGCACGCCCGGCGGCGCAGTGGCCGGGCGGCAGGTGCGCGGCGCCGGCGCGATACTGCTGGTCGTCGCCGGGACTCTGCTGCTGGCGCTCGGCAGGCGCCGCCCCATGGCGCCGGCGGTGTTCGCCATCCTGGCCTCGATCTGGCTGCTGGCGCTGGCAGGGCACGCGACATTCGCCCTGCCGCCGGCGCCGGTCGGCGAGAACGTGGCGTGGCTGGACCTGTCCCACGGCAATCGTGTGGACCTGCATGCCGGCCGGGATGACGGTCTCGGCGGTCTGCAGAACCATCTGTGGCGCCACGGCTACGTGCCGCTGGCGATGCGCGCGTTCGACCGCGACCGGCTGCTGGCCTCGGAGCTCTTCGTCACGGTGGCGCCGGCCTTCCCCTATTCTCGGCACGAGTGCGCCGCCCTGCGCGCCTTCGTCGAGAACGGGGGCCTGCTGATCGTGTCCGCCGGCTACGAGGAGCGCAACGGTGCCGCGGACCTGCTGGCTGAATTCGGCTATGCTGTCGGTTCCACGCCCCTGGGCTCGGCGCACGTCGCCGAGACGCTGCTCACGGGACAGCGTGTCTACATGCACGAATCCTGGCCGGTGCTCCAGCCGGCCGGCCAGGGCGAGATCTGGGTCCGGTGCTGGGGGTACCCCATCGTGGTCTTCGAGACGTTCGGGGCGGGCGGTCTGCTGGTGATCGCCGATTCGATGTTCCTCAGCGAGAAGAGGCTGGAGAGCCCCGACGAATTCGTCGAGGAGAATATCGATTTCCTCCGCGCGGCGATCGAGACCGCACGGCAGCGGATGGGAGGTGAAAAGTGATGCGCCGTTTCTGGCTCGCCCTCTGGCTGGCCGTTCTGGCTTGGGACGGTTTCTCCCCGCATATCGAATCCGCGGCGGCTCCCCCGCTGGCCTGGGCGGCCCTGATCGCCTGCGGCCTGCTGTTGATCTCGCGCCGGCGCGGCGACCAGCCCCTCTTCACCCGGTGGCCGTCCGTGGTGTGCGCGCTCGCCGCGTGCGGCGCCGGCTGCCTGCTGCCCTGGCCAGAAAGGGTGGGACCGCTGCTGGTCGCCGGTGGGCTGATACTCGGGCTGGTCCCCGTGCTGAACCGGTTGACCCGGGGCAACAACTGGCGGATACCGTCGGCCGCCGGCGGCCTGTTGTGGCTCAGCGCCGGCGTGTCACACGCTTACCGGGTATGGGAGGCGTCGTATCACGACCTGGACTTCATGGCCGGACCGCTGGCTGCGTTTTACCGTCTGTTAGGCCTGCCGGCGGCCGCTGATCCGCCGCTGGTGCATCTGCAGGTGGTCGGCAACCTGCAGACGATCGATTGCACCCTCGAGAAGCTGGTGGGCCATCCCCTGCCGGTGATCGTTGTGGCCGGCCTGGTCGCGATCTTCCTGCTGAACGGCCGGCGCGCCGGTTGGCGCCTGCCGTTGCTGCTGCTGTTGCTGGCGGCCGTCTACGCCTTCTTCAGGTCGGCGGCCCTGGGCCTGGCTCTCGAGCAGATGAACGAGGCCGGCATCTACTACCGGCGCATCTGGGTCTTTGGCAGCCTGCTGCCGCTGATCCTGTTGCTGACGTGGGTTGTGCCGCCGCTGCGGCATGAACGGGGCGCCGACCTTGCACCGGCAGGGCGCGTGTCGGTCGCCGCCACCGGACGCGGATGGACGGATCCGCTGCTGGCGGTCCTGCTGGGTGTCGGCCTGGCCGGTGCCCTCGGCTTCTACGATCCTGGCGATCCCAAGCCCGGCCGTGTGATGATCGACGAGAACCATTCCAACTGGGAGTGGTCGACCGTCGCGTTGAACACCGAGAGCTACGGCGTGCAGACCGTCTACAACTACTCCGAACTGGTGCGCTACCTGCGCCACTTTTACGCGGTGGACCAGAACTTCGCGGTGCTCGGCGACAGCCTGCTCGCGGCTGTGGACGTGTTGATTCTCAAGACGCCGACCAAACCCTATGCGGACGCGGAAGTGGACGCCGTCGTGCGCTTCGTCGAGCGGGGCGGCGGCCTCTGGCTGGTGGGCGATCACACCAACGTCTTCGGCATGAGCACGAACCTGAACAGGGTGGGCCGGCATTTCGGCATGACCTACAACTACGACGCGGTCATAGACCTGCTGACCTACGGTCGGCAGTACTACCGGCACCCGCGTCTGTTCGCCCACCCCTCGCTGCGCCACCTGCCGCCACTCTTGCTGGCCACTTCCTCCAGCATGGTCGGCCCGCTGCTCAGCCAGCCGGTCATGATCGGCCGTACCCTGCTCTCGGACCAGCTTGACTACTCCGTCAACGCGTTCTTCGGGGATTTCCGGCCGAGCGCCGGCGAATCCTTCGGCGCGATGCTGCAATCCGTGGCCGTGCCCCGCGGCCGCGGTCGCGTGCTGGGCTTCAGCGACAGCACCATCTTCTCGAACTTCTTCATGTTCATCCGCGGCAAGCCGGAGCTGGCCCTGGGCAGCGTGGCCTGGCTGATGTCGACCAACCGGTTCGGCTGGGTGCGTCACGCCCTGCTGGCGATGGCGGGGATCGGCGCGCTGCTGCTTCTGGTGCGGTTGCCGCGACAGCACGGCGCGGCGCCCTTCGTCCTGCAGATGATCCTGGCCACTCTCTTCTTTGCCCTGACCGCGCGGGCGCTCGATCGCTGGACCGCGGCATGGTCCACGCTGCCGCGGCCGCACACTCCCCTGCCCACGGTGGCCTTCGACCGCGGCAAGACCGACTACGACATCCCGGACATCCGGGAGGTCGCCGATGAATCGCCCGCCAGCTTCCACACCTTCTACGTGTGGACCCAGCGTACGGGCTGGATCCCGACCACCGGGCTCTTCGAGGACTGCCTGGCCGCTGCGCGGGCGACCGTGCTGATCAGGCCCAGCGGCCACTACCATGCCACCGAACTGGCGGAACTGGAGGACCACGTGAGGCAGGGTGGCGGTCTGCTGGTGCTGGACTCGCCGCACAGCCGCCACTCGGCGGCGCAGTCGATCCTGCAGGCGTTCGGCATGGGCTTCAGCCCCGCGGAGATGGAGAGCGTCACGGTCAGCCCCGCCGCCGGCGGCCTCGAGACGACCGAACTGCACCACGTGCGCGGCGTGACCGGCGGCCGGCCGGTCCTGGTCGCGTCCGACGGCACCGCCGTGCTCGCGTACACGGACTTCGGCCGCGGCAGGGTAGTGGCGATGTGCGCCGCGGACAACTTCACCGACGCGGTGATGGGTACCACCTCGGCCGTCCCCACGCCGGAGCAGCTGGCGCTCTATCGGATCGAGTACCTTATCTTCGAGGAACTGCTGGATACCGCTGGGGCCTGGCCCGCCCGCGACGGGGAACCGCCGGCAGGAGGTGGCGGCTAGTCTGCGTCGTGGCTCCGCAGCCAATCCCGCCACAGGACGAGTACGCTGTCCGGCACCTCCGGCAGGGGATCCCCGCGCCAGAGGCGCGCCCCCGCCTGCGCTTCCTCTTCCGGAAGCAGATGCTGCCCCTCGCGATCTAGGAACCGCGGCCGGCGGCGGATGTTGCCGTCGGTCCCCACGTAATCGGAGCAGACGCCGCCGGCGGCCCCGCCCTCGTTCTCCCAGACCTGGTTGCCGCGGAAGGTGGCGGGCGCGTCGTCGTCCAGCTGGAAGACGGCGCTCTCGCCGCGGTTGTAGGCCAGGACGTTCTCCACGATCAGGGCCGGCGAGGAATCGCAGTAGATGCCGCCGCCCCCGCTGCTGGCGGCGTTGCCGACGATCGTGTTGGCGTAGATGACCGGGCAGGAGTTGAGGGCCAGGATCCCGCCGCCGCTGACGGCGCTGTTGTCGAAGATCAGGTTGTTGTAGACCAGCGGCGCACAGTCCTGGTAGGCGGAGATCGCCCCCCCCAGATAGCCTTCGTTGTCGCGGAAGACGTTGAAGGCGATCACCGGGCGGCAATCGTAGTTCGTGTAGACGCCCGGACCCAGGTAGCCCAGGTGGTCGCGGAAGACGTTGTTGATGATCAGCGGGCTGCTGCGGTGCAGGTAGATGCCGCCGCCGCCCGAGTTGGCATGGGGCCGGCGGCCGTTCTGGAGGGTGAGGCCGGCGATCGTGGTCGTGGAATCGATGCCGCGGCCGAAGAGGCAATAGCGATCGCCGGCGGCGTCGATGATCGTCGAATCGGGCCCCGCGATACCGATCAGCGAGACGCCTGAACGCAGGGTGAAGCTGCCCCGGTAGGTGCCCGGGTTCAGCAGCAGGGTATCTCCCGGTGCGGCGGACTGCAGCCGTGCGGCCAGACCCTGGACGGAATCGGCCGGAGACGGGAACGTGTCGATCCGGGCGGCGGCGGCGGGACCGCCTGTCAGTCCGCAGGCGAGGCCCACGGCGAGAAACATCAGGATCGCGGCGCGGCGCGGCATGCGACTCCCTCGCTGCTCGCGAAGGTGCCGGGGACCGGAGCCCCCGGCACCTCGTGTTTGATCCGTTCTCCGCGGGGAGAGCGGACTACTTGCGGTACTGGGTCTTGACTTCACCCCAGCTGCAATCGTCGTTGCTGACCTCGCAGGTCGGACCGATCGTACATGCGATACCATCGGTACAACCCGTAGTGCCGCTCGTGCACACGGTCGCTGCGGTGCAAGCGCCGGCTGCCGACGTACAGCTCTGGCCACCCGTACAGGTCGGACCGAACGTACAGGCATTGGCTGCGGAGGTGCAGTTGATGCCGGCCGTACAGCCGGTCGCGTCGAAGGTGCAGGCGTTGCCTCCGGTACAGCCGGGACCCGCGGTGCAGGTGCCGTCGGCGGAGGTACACGCCGTACCCAGAGTACAGGCGTCGGGACCGGTCGTGCAGTTCAGGCCACCGGTACACTGCGTGCCGATGGTACAGGCGTTCGACCCGAAGGTGCAGTTCTCACCGAGCGTACAGTTGGTACAGTCGGTGCAGACATCCCACGTGCAACGCACGCCGGCCGTGCATGCGGCAGGCCCGAACGTACAGTTGGCACCCAGCGTGCACCAGGCGCCGGACGTACAGGTCTCGCCGGCCGTGCACCCGGAGATGCTGGTGCAGGTTCCACCGACCGTGCAACCGGAGCCCTGGGTACAGGATTCCGCGCCGGTGCACAGAGGCGTCTGTGTGCAGTCGAGTGCCGCCGTACATGTCTGGGCCGTACAGAGAGAACCCTGCGTACACCCTTCCTCTTGTGTGCAGAGTGCTGTCCCCCCACTGGTTGTTTCGTCGAACTTGTCGGGGTTGCCGGCGACGGTTTCCGCGGCGATGGCCGCGTCACCCACCCGCCAGACTTTCTGCTGCATCCCGTTTGCAGACAGGTCGGAGATGTGCTTGTACAAGGGCGATTCAACATCAACCTCTCCTGCGATCCCCCGGGCGAATGCCGGCGTCGATCCCAGGACGACGGCGAGCACCAGCACGGTGCAAGCCATCAATAGCATTTTCTTCATCATGATTATCACCCCCCTTCAATAGATGCTGTTGTGGCGATCGCCCGCGAAGAGCGCCGCTGAGGCGGACCACAACATTCGTGCAGGGGAAAAGCCTAGCATATCGGCGCACAGAATTTTCAAGAATCATGTGGGCAGTGGCTCTGCTTCTGTATGTAAATTCACCGGGGGTAAAAAATGACTTCTGCCTTCTGGAATTTGACAGTCGCAATACCGATCTTCTTAACCTAACTTGTCGCGTGTTCAACCACTTGAGGACTCTTGACCAAGGGAGAATGACAGATCAACGTGGAACGGGGATACGGATCGATCGAGCCGGAATCACCGCGAATCCCACCGGGAAGTTGAGGGGATGCCACGTAGGAGGGTGACCCGGAGGTGAATCGAGAAACTGCGGCGGGAAAAAGGAATCGGGCCACCGTCGGGCAACCCGTTTCAAGACTTGTGGTTCTCTGGTCGGGGCGAGAGGATTTGAACCTCCGACCCCTTGCCCCCCATGCAAGTGCGCTACCGGACTGCGCCACGCCCCGACCGAGATGTCCCAGCACGGGCGATAACCCGCGCGGTTCGACAATCTAATACGCTCCCGTCGGCATCACAAGCGCGGAATGGTCTGGTCACTCCCCCTTGGCCTTCATCTCCTTGAGGAGATCCATGACCTCCTTCAGCTCGCGTCTGAGGTGGGCGATCCGCTTGCCGCGGTTCTGACCCTCGAAGAGCGATTCCTGCGGTTGTTCCTGTTCCTTGGCCGCGGCGCCGCGCTTGTGTTCGCGCAGGTGCTTGCGGGCGCCCTCGATGCGGTAGCCTTCCTCCTGCAACAGACTGCGGATCGTCAGGATCTCGTCGATATCCTTCTTGCGGTAGTTGCGCGCGCCGGAGCGGGCCCGCTTGGGCTTCAGGGTGGGGAACTCGCTCTCCCAGTAGCGTAGGACGTGCGGTTCCACGCCGGTATGCTCGGCGACTTCGCGTATGGAGTAGTAGAGCTTGTCGGGTAGTTCCGCCACGGGTCCTCTCCCATCAATCGACGATTCTCATTCGTGCTCCGAACGCAGGGCCCGTTCCATGAGATCCTGCATCGCCTTGGACGGAGCCTTGCCGGAGAATAGCACATCGTGAACTTCTTGGGTAATGGGAAGTTCGATCGAGTGCTTCGCACTCAACTTCAAGGCTGCCTGCGTCATGACGGCTCCCTCGACCACCTGGCAGGCCTGTTTCAGGATGGATTGGGGGTCCTGCGCCGCACGCGCGACTGCCTCTCCGTAGTTGCGGTTGCGCGAATGGCGGCTCGTGCAGGTCGTGATCATGTCGCCGATGCCCGACAAGCCGTAGAAGGTCTCGAACTGGCCGCCCAGGGCGATGCCCAGCCGGGCCAGTTCCTTCAGTCCCCTGGTCATGACGGCGCCGCGTGTGTTGTCGCCGTAACCCAGCCCGTCGGCCATGCCGACCGCGATGGCGATGACGTTCTTGAAGGCGGCGGCGATCTCGACCCCGACCAGATCGCGGTTGGTGTAGACCCGCACCGTCGGACCGCTCAGGTGCTGTTGCCAGTCGTGCCAGCTCTCGCCGCGTCCCGACAGGACCAGGGCCGTCGGCAGGCGCAGGACGACCTCCTCGGCGTGGCTGGGGCCCAGCAGCACGCCTATGCGATGGGGATGGCCCGCGGCGTCGTGGAGCAGCTCCTCCTCCATCACCGTGCTCAGGCGCTTCAGAGTGCTCAGTTCCAGCCCCTTGCTCAGACAGATGACCGGCACTTCGGCCTTGAGGCGGCAGTCGCGCAGGGCGTGGGCCACGCCGCGCACGGTCTGACTCGGCAGGATGAAGAAGACGGCGTCGGCCCCGCCGACGGCTTCCTGCAGGTCCAGGGTGGCTGTCATGTTGGCGGGCAGGATCAGATCGGGAAAGAAGGCCGGATTGGTGTGCGTGTCCCGGATGGCCGAGATCTGGTCGGCCTCGATGCCCCAGAGCACCACGTCCCGCCACGACTCGGCGAGATGGCGACCGAAGGCCGTGCCCCAGCTGCCGGATCCCAGGATCGCTGCGCGCATTGTCCAGCCTTTCGCCGCTAGCCGGTCGTCCTGTCGTCCAGGCCGTTGGACTCGAGGGGTTTCTCCGTCCCCGCCTGCAGGCGCTTGATGTTGGTGCGGTGCTTGACCAGGACCCAGAGGCAGATGACAAGCGTGAACACGAAGATGGTCTTGGAGAACTGCTCCGAACGCAACTCGAAATAGCCCACGGCGATGGGCAGCACGATGGCGGCGACGATGCTGCCCAGGGATACGATCCGGGTGATCGCCATCATGATCGCGAAGGCGCCCAGGGCGACGAGCGTGGGGTAAGGCGCCAGCACGAAGAAGGCGCCGCTGGTGGTCGCCACGCCCTTGCCGCCGTGGAAGCCCACGAACGGCGACAAGGTGTGGCCCAGGGCCGCCACGAAACCGGCGAAGATGCGCCACAGGTCGGGCGGCAGGTGCAAAGGTGTGGGCTGTCCCCCGGGCCAGGTCGCGGTCACCGCCGTCATGGCCAGCACGGCGACGGCGCCCTTGGCCATGTCCAGCAGCAGCACCAGCAGGCCCCACCAGGGGCCCAGGGTGCGGAAGACGTTGGTGGCGCCGAGATTGCCGCTACCATGCTCGCGCAGGTCGATGCCCCGCAGACGCTTGGCGACTATGAAGCTGAACGGTATGGCGCCGAGCAGGTAGGAGAGCAGAAGAACGAGTATCAGCAGCATGTGATGCACCTCTCAATGCTTCTTGAGCTTCACGAAGATGCGACTTCCCTCGAAACCGAATCGCGCGCGTATCTTGTTGTTGATGAACCTCACGAAGCTGCGGTCGAACCACTGGGGATTGTTGACCGAGAGCATGAACACCGGTGGTGCCGTGTCGATCTGCGTCGCGTAGTAGACCTTGCCCGTGCCGCCGCCGTGGAAGCGCGGGGGCTGCTTGTGGATCACGCCCTCCAGGTAGGCGTTGAGCACGCTGGTCTCGACCCTGCGCAGGCGCGCCTCGTGCACGGCCCAGACCGTTTCCAGGACACGCCCGCTGCGCTGGTGCGTGTGCGCCGACAGGGTGAACCACGGAGCGTAGGTCAGGAACGGGACCTCGCGGCAGAACGTCTCCCAGACCCCAAGATGCGTATTGTGGTCCTTCTCCACCAGGTCCCACTTGTTGAAGGCCACCACCACGCCCTTGCCGCTGTCGTGTATCAGGCCGGCGATCTTGGCGTCCTGGCTGACGGTCCCGTCGCTGGCGTCCACCATCAGCACGGCCACGTCGCACTGTTCCAGGGCGAGAAATGTGCGCATGTTGCTGAAGGCCTCGACGGCTTCCTGGACGCGCGACTTGCGGCGAAGGCCCGCCGTGTCGATCAAGCGCAGGGTGCGGCCATGCCAGCGCAGGTCGGTGTGGATGGCGTCGCGGGTAGTGCCCGCTATTTCGCTGACCAGGGCGTCCTGTCGGCCGGTGAGCAGGTTGAGCAGGCTCGACTTGCCCACGTTCGGACGGCCGAGGATCGCCACGCGAGAGTCGCAGGGGGCCTCGACGGTCTGCTTGGGGAAGTCCGCCGCGACCCGGTCGAGAAGGTCGCCGATGCCGTGGCCATGCAGGGCGCTGATGACGTGGGGCTCCCCCAGGCCGAGGGAGTAGAACTCCGCCGCGCTGAGACGCTGATGCTCCTTCTCCACCTTGTTCACGCAGAGGACCACGGGCTTGCCGCTGCGTCGAAGATGCTGGGCGATGGCGTCGTCCCAGCTGGAAAGGCCGCCCGAGCCGTCGACCATGAAGAGCACCACGTCGGCCTCTTCGATGGCGTCGTGGGCCACCTCTGTCACCAGGGCGTCGAAGCGCGAGACCTCGTCGCCGAAGGGAACGATGCCGCCGGTGTCCAGCAGCAGGAAGGCATGGCCGGCCCAGTCGGTCAACTCGGCGATGCGGTCGCGCGTCACGCCCGGTGTCTCGTGGACGACCGAGCGGCGCTGACCGATGATGCGGTTGAACAGCGTCGACTTGCCCACGTTGGGGCGGCCGACGATCACCACCGTCCTGGTCGACACGTACCCTCCCGGCGACTTTAAGCGATAGCCGCAACTGGTTGATATTTAAGATCATTAAGAGTCACGCGGTCGCTCACGCAAAGTCAGGAGACGTTAGCCCAAAACGGCCCAGAAGTCAATCAGGCCTTCTTCGTCCGGCACGTGGAGGCGGTGCGGCTGCCCGGCGGCGATGGCGTCCAGCGTCAGGTCGTCGAGTGCCAGGTCGTCGCTGTTGAACATGCGGGGCGGCAGCAGGACGTCGCGGATCGGAGCGACAGGCAGTGCGTCCAATGCGCGGCGCACGTCCCCCCCCGAGAGCAGGCCGGCCACGGTCACGCTGGCGCCATAGAAAAAGTTGTCCACACCGACCACCTCTATCTGCGGCAGATCCGGGCCGCTCAGCACGGGCGTCAGGCGCTGGTCGAAGGCGGACTTGCCCAGCCGACCGGTCAGGATGGTCAGCGGGCGACGCGGCAGCGCACCGGTCGCGCGGCGGCGGGTCAGGCCCGCGGACCAGCAATGTTCGAGGTTGCGGGTGATGCCGATGCCGTTGTCGAGCTGCGCGAGGTCGTCGTACTGGCCCAGCGGCGGGAAAGGACGGCCTGCCAGCAGGTAGAACTCGTCGCTGAGGTGCACGAAGGCCGGACCGCCGCCGGCGCGCAGCCGATCCTGCCAGGCGTGCACCTGATCGATCGTGGCCGCGGCCAGACCGGGGGGCACGGATTCCAGCTTCGTCAAGCCCTCGCGATGCGCAGACAGGCCCACCGGCACCACGGCGAGCGTCTCGACGCCGGGCCGCAGGGCCGCCAGGTCGGCGATGGAGCGGTCGAGGATCCCGCCGTCGTTCCAGCCGGGGCAGAGCACGATCTGGGTGTGGACGGTGATGCCGCCGTCGGTCAGCCGCCGCAGGAGCGCCAGCACGTCGATGCGCCTCTTGATGCCCAGCATGCGGGTGCGGACGTCGATGTCGGTGGCGTGCACCGACACGTACAGCGGCGTCATCCTCTGCTCGATGATCCGCTCGATGCCGCGCCGTCCCATCGACGTGAGCGTGATGTAGTTGCCGTACAGGAAGCTGAGCCGGTAGTCCTCGTCCTTGACGTAGATGCTCGAGCGCATACCCGCGGGGTTCTGGTCGATGAAGCAGAAGACGCAGTCGCAGGCGCAGGTCTTGAACTCCATGGCGGCGAAGCATGACGTGACCTGGTCCAGGGCGTGGGGTGCCAGGCTCACCCGGGTCTCGTCGCCGTCGGCACGACGGATGGTCAGGACCATCTCGTCGCCGCGCGGCATGTAGTAGTACAGGTCCAGCATGTCCTCGACCGGCCGGCCGTCGACCGCGGTCACGGCGTCGCCCTCGCGCCAGTCGTGCAGCTTGCTCAGCGGCGACGGGAAGGGCTGGATCAACCGGATCATCGTCAACCTCGGTGGCGAAGTGCACGGATGCCCGTCCGCGCACGGCGGGGGAGCTTCCCCCATGATAGAAAGACGGGTCGCGCCTGCGCAACCCGTGAGGACGCCGCGAGGCTGGCCCGGTCCCGCAGGGTTCGTGCCGAGGAAGACCTCGATGCGGGCTGAGAAAAATCGGCCAGACCTGGACCAGACCTGGACCGAACAGAGTTACACGAAACGCGGGGAGTCACCGATCTGGTAACTCCCCGCGCTGCTTAAGGTTGCTGGAGCGGGCTACGGGGCTCGAACCCGCGACCACCAGCTTGGGAAGCTGGTGCTCTACCAACTGAGCTAAGCCCGCACCGCAACCGAGAAGTTAAGCCGAGGCGGCGGGTCGTGTCAAGCCGCCGCGGCCGTCAACCCTTCGCGACGGCCCGACGCAGCAACGCCTCGATCGCCTCCAGGAGGCGGGGGTCGTCGGGATCGCCGTAGGCCTCCCGCGTCTGGGCCCTGAACCAGGTCCGCTGCCGCTTGGCGTAGCGCGCGGTGCTGGCGACGATGCGTTCCCGCGTGTCGGGCAGGGAGCGGTCCCCGACCAGGTGCAGGACCAGATCGTGGTAGCCTAGGGTTCTCAGCCCGGGGGCGTCTGGGCCGAACTCGCCCAGCAGCTCGCGCGTCTCCTCGAGCCAGCCCGCGGACAGCATCCCGGCGGTGCGCGCGGCGATGCGCGAGCGTAGCGCGCTGCGTTCGCGGTCCAGCAGGACCAGGGGGAAGGACAGGCCGAGTGCCGGATCGGCTTCGCGCGCGCTCATGATCTCGGTCATCGTCCGTCCTGTGAGCCGGTGGATCTCCAGCGCGCGCTGGCTGCGGTAGCGGTCGTGAGGATGGATGCGCGCGAAACTGGCCGCGTCCACCCTGCGCAGGCGCTCGCGCACGGCCGCGTCGTCCAGGGCGTCCAGGTCGGCCCGGACCCCGGTCAGATGCGGCGCGGTCCGGGGCACGGCGAAGAAACCGTCCCGCACCGCCGTCAGGTACAGGCCGGCCCCCCCCACCAGGAGGGGCAGGCGGCCGCGGGAGCGGATGTCGTCCACCGCGCGGCAGAAATCCTCGCGAAAGAGCTGCGCCGAATAGAGCTCGCGGGGAGACAGGAAGTCGACCAGGTGGTGCGGGCAGGCCGCTCTCTCCTCGGCAGTGGGCTGGGCCGTGCCGATGCGCAGGCCGCGGTAGATCTGCCGGCTGTCCAGGGAAACGATCTCGATGGGGTGGCGCCGCGCCAGCGACACGGTCAAGGCGGTCTTGCCCACGGCCGTGGGCCCCGCGATCACGGGACAGACGCCGCACGTGCCCGCCCGCGCGCCCACTCAACGTCTCCCGAATCTCTTCTCGAGCTCTTCACGCGTGAACTGGATGAGGGTCGGGCGCCCGTGAGGGCAAGAAAGGGGCTTGTCGGTGGCGAAGAGCCGGTCCAGCAGGTTCTGCATCTCCGGTTGCGTCATCAGGGCACCGGCGCGCACCGCGCCGTGACAGGCATAGCTGGCGAGCAGATCGTCGTGGGAGGCGTTGTCGGCCCGGCCCGTCTCGGACAGGTCGTCAAGCACGTCGAGCAGGAGCTGACCCTCGCGCCAGTTCTTGAGTGACGAGGGGATGCCCTGGACCAGGATCGAGTGCCCCCCGAAGGGCTGGATGGCGAAGCCCAGCTTTCCCAGTTCGGCGGCGTGAGACTGGTAGGTCTGCACCTGCATGGGCGTGAGGTCGAGGTTGACGGGGAACAGGAGCTGCTGCACGGGCACGCGGGGGGATGTCTCGCCCAGGGTCTTGCGGGCCTCGTTGTAGAGGATCCGCTCGTGGCTGTTGTGCTGGTCGATGATCAGCAGCCCGCCCCGGGTCTGGGTGCAGATGTAGGTCCGGTGCAGTTGCCAGAACGGAGCCTGCCGCCCCGGCTCTCCCCCGCCGGTGCCCGGGAACGGGTCGGCAGCGATAATCCGGGCCTCACGGCCGTCGGCGCCGTCGAAGAGCGACGGTTGCCCGTCGGCGGGCGCGCCGCCCGGAGACGTGAAATGCCTGCGCAGATAATCCTCCTGAGCTTCCGCGAGGCTCTGCAGGGGGCCGCGGTTGGACGATGGCGCATCGACGGGCGCCGTCCCGTCGTCCGGCGCGAAGGCGGGGTCGGCTCTCAGATCGAGACCTTCGCGCAGCGCGGTCATGACCATGCCGAAGATGTGGCGCTCCAGCACCAGGCGCACCTCGCTCTTGGTCGGATGTACGTTCACGTCCACGTCCCCGTGGGGGATGTCCAGAAAAAGCAGGACGACTGGATGCCGTCCCGGCGGGATGACGTCCTTGTATGCCAGCCGCACGGCCTGCGCCAGCGCGTTGCTCTCGACCGGCCGCCGGTTCACGTAGAAGAACTGCTGCGCGCGGCTGATCCGGGTCAGGGTGGGGCGCGAGGCGAGGCCTCCCACACCGATTCCCCCCTCCACGCGCTCGAAGCGGCCCAGGTGCTCCAGAATCTGGGCGCCGAGGAGATCGCGCACGCGCGACGGCAGCGAATCGGCGGGCAGGAGATCCAGCAGCGTCGTGCCGTCGGCCGTCAGGCGCCAGCGCACTTCGGGATAGGCCAGAGCGATGGTGGTGACGGTGTTCAGGACGGCTTTCTTCTCGGCCTGGGGCGTCTTGAGATACTTGCGCCGGGCCGGCGTGTTGTAGAAGAGATCCTCGATGGTGACAGTGGTGCCGCGGTTGCGCGGAGACGGTTCGCGCCGTTCGACGACGCTGCCCGCCACGCGGATCATGCCACCCACATCCTCGTCGGCGGTCCGGCTGACCACAGTGCACCGACTCACCGACGCGATGCTGGCGAGGGCCTCGCCGCGGAAGCCGAATGATGCCACCTGCGTTATGTCGGCGGCCGAGATGATCTTCGAGGTGGCGTGGCGTTCGAGGGCCAGCGGGAGCTCGCGGTAGGGTATGCCTTCCCCGTCGTCTTCCACCACGATGGCGGCAGCGCCGCCGTCCGTGATGGAAATCCCGATGTTGCCGGCCCCGGCATCCAGCGCGTTCTCGGCCAGTTCCTTGACCACCGAGGCCGGACGCTCGATGACCTCGCCGGCGGCGATGCGGTCGACCGAGGCGCTGTCCAGTATCCTGATGGGATGGCGAGGCATCGCGTCGTCGGCTCCCGTGATCCGTGGTTTCGATGGGACGGCAGGCCGGATGCTGCCGAGCAGGAGCCTAAGATAACGGCAGGCTGCGAGAATCGTCAATCATCGTCGCGCGACCGGTTGGTCAACCTGTGCAGGGCGGTGTCCACGAGTTCCTCCGGGGAGGTATCACGGCCGGGATAGAGGGCGCGGCCGACGCGCACGACCAGCTCGGGGTCTCCCGCCACCTCGCGCAGCGCCAGGACGGCGCGTTGTTCGAGGTGGGCCACGGCGTGGGTCTCCTCCGGGGCGACGACGAACAGCTGTCCTTCGTCCCCGGCGAAGAGCAGGTCAGAGGTCCGCAAGCGGGCGGCCAGGGGTTCCAGGTGCGCGGCGGCGGATATGTCCTGTCGATCACAGACGAAAGCGGAGAGGGAAAAGGCCACGTGGTAGCGATCCGCCCGGTCGATCTCGCGCGCCAGCGTCAGCAGCAAGGTGCCGGGGACGGCGGTGGCGGGTGCCGCGTCCCGCACGGTGCTTCTCTGGGAGCGGGGCTCGCCGGCAACGGCCGGCAGATTGGCCAGGTGGCGCGCCAGGACGCCGTCGAAGGCCGTGAAGGACGAACTGTCGCCGGGGTGCAGCCGATCCTTGTCGATCAGGATGAAGCCGGAGACGGCGGCGTTGCCGGGACCGCGCACCGCCAGGCAGGACCGCGACGGGCCGTCCATGAAACCGGGCGCGGTGACGGTGATCAGCCACCCAGCGTCGCCGACACGATCGATCAGCTCGCGGGCCGCGGCCCGCCGGGGATCGATCCCGGGTGCGGGATCCCCGGGGAACACCACGTCCCTGGCGCCGGTCAGCCTCCGCAGGAACTGGTCGAGCGTGGCCCGGCGCTGTGCCGTGTCGCCGTAGTCGCGACGGGATTCATCGCCGAGAAAGGCGGTCAGGGCGCGCAGCCGTTCACAGTGATCACGTTCCTCGCAGCGGCGCAGAAGGTCCGTCAGCCGGTGGTCGAGAAAAGCCGCCACGGAACCGGCGCGCGCCTGGAAACGATGGGCGTCGGCGGCGGCCCCGAAACGGATGGCCAGCACCGCCCGGACCGGGGCAGGGCCGATGGGCAGGAAGAAGATGGACAGACCGTCGCCATCGCCGGCTGCGTCTGCATCAGCCTGACGGACCACCACCGGCTTTGCGCTCTGGAGGACGTCGTCCCAGGCGGGGTGCTGCTGCGGGATGGCGCCGGTGTGGGTCTCGCCGGCGGCGGTGCCCTCGGCAAGCAGCAGGGCGCCGTCATCGAGCACGATCCCCAGCGATGCATGATCGGCACCCAGGGCCATGGCGAGGGCCGCGGACCAGCCGGCCAGGACCGTCTCCAGCTTCTCCTCTCCGCCGGCCAGTTCACGGAATTCACGGCTCAGGTGCTTGCGCATGTGGCCGGTCCACATGTGGCGATCCCCGGTCGTGATGTGCAGGATGCCGGCGATGGCGTCGCCGACGGTGCCGAGATCGGCAAGATGCGAGGCGTCGAACACAGGTTCCCCATGCCCGACGTTCACGTTCAGAACGCCGAGCAGGTCGCCGTCGTGGACCAGTGGCACGCACAGGGCGGCGGCGAGCTGTCCACGCTCGGGGCGCGTGTCTCCGTGCTGCGGCTCGCGCACGAGCTCGGGGAGACGCGACCGGGCCACGCGACCCGCCACGCCCGTGTCCAGGGGCTGCCGCGTGTGGTACAGGGTGCGTGCGCTCAATCCCCTGGCCGCGGCGATGAACAAGGCCTCCGCACGCGAATCGTACAGCATGAGGGATCCGGAGGTACCGCCCACGGCGGCCATGGCCAACGACAGCAGCCAGGGCAGCAATGCCTCCCGGTCGTGGGCGTCCCCGATGCGGCCCAGCGTCTTGAGGGCTGCGTCGAGATTGCCTGTCGCGTGGACGGGGCCGGGCGTGTCCGGCTCCTCTGTGTTGGCGGTGGGCAATGGAGCGCCGCCGCCGGCGAGCAACATCTCGAATTCCTCGGCGCCCACCGCGAGCAGGGATCCGGTCTCGGCCGCCCTGCGGAGGGCGTCTTCGGAGCGCCGCTCAGGCGGCGTCACGACGTGCGTCTTGGACGGGGGTGAGAAGCCGGAGAAATCCGGTCGGACAGGCAGCCCCATGATCTCGGCCAGGGGCGTGCCGAGTGCGGTACCGGGTGGATCGACCACGCCGAGCAGGCGCACGTCCGCGCGCCGCCGGCAAACAGCCAACAGCGGTATCTCCCCCTCGCCCGGCCTGTAGAAGATCACGTGCCACATGGCGGACCGATCCGTTGCAGGGTTCGACCCTCTCGCATCCAGTATAGCATCGGCGGCTGGAGGGACACCTGTAGATTCGAGGGCCGCGGCCATTTACCCGAGTTGCTTCTTGATGCGCGCGAGCCAGAGGAAGGCGTCGAGAGGGCTGAGGGACTCGAGATCCAGTTCGCGCAGGCCGTCCAGGGCGTCCCGTTCACCGTCGGTGAACAGCGAGAGCTGTCGGTCGGGAGCGGCGAAGCTGTCGGCCGCCACGGAGAAGGCGGCGCCGTCCGGCAGACGATCCGGCGCCAGGGCGCGGGCGTCCTCGGCCGTCATGGTCGCCAGCAAGGTCTCGGCGCGCCGCAGCACCGGTTCAGGCACGCCGGCCAGGCGCGCCACGTGGATGCCGTAGCTCTTGTCGCTGCAGCCGGGTTTGACGGCGTGCAGGAAGATGATCCTGCCCTCCCACTCCTTCACGTCCATGCGCAGGTTCACCAGGCGCGGCAGCCGTGATTCCAGCTCGGTGAGTTCGTGATAGTGGGTGGCGAAGATGGTGCGGGGACGGGGGCCGTCGTCGTGATGCAGGAACTCGGTGATGGCCCAGGCCAGGGACAGGCCGTCGTAGGTGGACGTGCCGCGGCCGACCTCGTCCAGGATCACCAGACTGCGCCGGGACATCTGGTGGAGGATGCGCGCCGACTCGCTCATCTCCGCGAAGAAGGTGGATTGGCCGCGGGCCAGGTTGTCGCTGGCGCCCACGCGCGTGAAGATGCGGTCCGCGAGGCCGATGACCGCGCGGGCGGCGGGCACGAAGCCGCCGGCCTGTGCCATGATCGTCAACAGCGCCACCTGGCGCAGGTAGGTGGACTTGCCGCCCATGTTGGGGCCCGTCAACAGGAGCACCTGGCGCGAGCCGCTGTCCAGCAGGGTGTCGTTGGGTATGAAGTCGTGATCGAGCAGGCGCTCGACCACGGGGTGGCGGCCGCCGTTGATGTCCAGCACGAGCGAGTCGTCGCAGACGGGGCGGCAGTAGCCGCGCTGCTCGGCGATCTCGGCGTAGGCGAACATCAGGTCCACGGCGGCGAGCAGGCGCGAGCTGCGGCGGATCTCGTCCAGGCGCCCGGCGACGGCGCGGACCAGGCGGCCGAAGATCTCGCTCTCCCGGGCCTGGATGCGGTCCTCCGCTTCCAGGATGGTCTGCTCGGCCCGCTTGAGGTCCTCGGTATGGAAACGCGCCGAGTTGACCAGGGTCTGTTTCTGCTGGTAGTCGGGCGGCACCTTGTCGCGGTGCTTGTTGGTCACCTCGAAAAAATAGCCGAACACCTTGTTGAAGCCGACCTTCAGCGTGGGGATGCCCGTGCGTTCCCTCTCCCGGGTCTGGAGCGAGGCGAGATATCCCTTGGTGTCGCTGGCGACGGACTTGGCGGCGTCCAGTTCCGCATCCACGCCGGAGCGTATGATGTCGCCGGGTTTCAGCTGGGCCGGCGGCTGGTCGGAGAGGGTGGACATGATCTCGACCGACAGAGCGGCCAGATCGGGCATCGCCAAGGCCCACTCCCCCGCCGGGTGGCTCCCGTGGCCGAAGGCCAGCACCTGGACTGCCACCTCGTGCGCAGCCTGCAGTGAGTTGCCGAGTTGCCGCAAGCGAGCGGGGCCGATGCGGCCGGAAGCCGCGTGCACGGCCCAGCGGTCCAGATCGCCCACGTCGCGCAGCGCGCCGCGCACGTCGCGACGCCAGTCCCTGTCCGATACAGCGCCGTCCACGCCGGCGTGCCAGCGCGCCAGCTCCTGCAGATCGGTCCAGGGTTCGGCCAGCCGTCGTTCGAGCAGGCGTCTACCCATGGGTGTGAGGGTGGCGTCCAGGTGGTGGACGAGCGTGCCTTCGCCCCGTTCACCCCGGAACGTGCGAAACACCTCCAGATTGCGCAAGGTCTCCTCGTCGAGCAGCAGCCGGTCTGCGCGCGCTGTGAAGACCAGCGACGTGATCTGCTCTGGCTTGCGCAGGGCGAGCGAGGTCAGGTAACGCAGCAGCGCGCCGGCTGCGCCGACGGCGGGGGCGCGCGACTCGTCCTCCAGGCCGAAGGGATCCAGGCTCAGCACGCCGAAATGATCGAGCAGCGTCTCGCGGGCGAAGGACGGATGGTACCAGGCGGCGCTCACGGTGTTGATCACGGTGCCCGGCATGGCGCGCCGCCAGGTCCGGCAGAGCTCGGCGTCGACTCCTTCGGAGAGGATCACCTCGCGGGCGTCGTAACGCTCGCACAGGGACGCCAGGCTGGCGTCCTCCTGGCCGCAACGGAACTCGCCCGTGCTCGCGTCGAGAACCGCCCAGCCGGCATCGCCGCCGGTGCCGGGCGCATACGACAGGCAGAACACGCCGCCGGCACCCTCGACCAATTCGGGGGCCGTGGCGGTCCCGGGGCTGACCACCTTGACCACCGCGCGCTTGACCAGACCCTTGGCCTGCGCCGGATCCTCCACCTGGTCGCAGATGGCCACGGTCAGACCGGCGGCGAGCAGCCGCGCGAGATAGGTGTCCAGGGCATGGTGGGGTACGCCGGCCAGGGGTACCGGGTTTTCGCTGTTCTTGTCGCGCGTGGTGAGGGTGACGTTGCAGGTCTCGGACAGCACGCGGGCGTCGTCGAAGAAGGTCTCGTAGAAGTCACCCATGCGGAACAGCAGCAGCGCGTCGGGATGCGCTCGCTTTATCTCCAGGTACTGGGCGAGCATGGGCGTCAACTTGGGAGACGAGGCCTGCCGGGAGCTCATGGGGAATCGTCTGCCTTGACCGGCAACGGGTCGAGATCGTAGCTGGCGCGCAGGAGGGCGGCCTGGTCGCGCGCCTGGGACATGCCGGGGTACGAGCCGGCGCGCAGCTTGTAGAGGGTCAGCCCGCGCTCGTCGGTCACCTCGCTGATCAGCAGCCCGGGAAGGCGCTCGCGCCAGTCATCCAGGAATTTCAACGCGCGGGCCCTGTCGGCGAAAGCGGCGAACTGGAGGGCGTAGCGTCCGGAAGCCGTTGCCGGCGCCGGAGATTCTTCCCCGAACGGCGTGGAATCGTGCGCGCTCGCCGACGGAGCTTCGAGACTCCGCTGCAACTCCTCCAGACGCAGCTCCTGCTCGGCGACGAGGGCGGCGGGCAGGGAGCGCGAGAAGCGGTGTTCCAGTTCGCGGCGAAGGCGGATGGCGTACTGGGGGTCCGTCTCGGCCGCCAGCATCCAGTCCACCAGCAGGATCTCGGCGCGACACGGCGTATCCTCGGTCCGGCCTGCCATCTCGAGGTAGCGCCGGGCCAGCGCCGGCTCGCCGTCGGCCAGCGCGAGTCGGGCCAGCAGATAACGGGCCCGGTCGTAATCGGGATCGCCCGGGGGCACGGCGGCCAGGGCGCCCCGGCTGCGCGCGACATCTCCCCGGGCGCGCCAGGCCAGTCCGCCCAGCAGGGTCGTGGAGGCCGCGGTCTCGCCGTTCCCCAGGGCTATTTCCTCCAGCGAGGCGATCGCCGCCGCGTAATCGCCAGCTCCGAAAGCCTGCCAGGCGGCGTCTGCGAGGAGCAGGTTGCGCGCCGGGGAGCCGAGATCGGGGGCGTCGAGCAACTCGCGTCGCAGTTCAGCGGCCTCCGCCGGGGATTCCGCGAGACGGAAGCGCCAGTAGAGAGACTGCGGGGTGGCGGCGTCGTTGGCCGTTAGTGCGGCGGTGAGTTCGCGGGCGTCCGTGAAGCGGCCCACGGCGAACAGGGAGCGTACGTCGTGCCAGTCGCCGCTGGGCGGATCCGTGCCGCTGGCGACGGTTGCCGAGGCAACGGCGACGAGCAGGGCCGACCTCAGCACCGCTCGCCTCATGCCGGCTCCCCGTAGGACGCAGGAGGAGCGAACGACGCGAAACTGCCGCAGTCGCGGCAATACCAGCGCACGCCCCGGGACTGCGCCGCACAGACGCGGCAGGTCCAGCTCCGGGGGCCCTCGGGGATGAACAGGGTGGACCAGACGCGGGTGAAGTCGCTGTCGGGCAGATCGTTGACCAGGATGCGCAGATACCCCGCCGCCACGGCCGGGGTCAGGCGCGGATCGCCTCGCTTGCTCTCGAGCATGCTGACCGCCTGTTCGCGGTCGCCGATCTTCTCCTGCAGCAGGGCCAGGGCCAGCCACAGGGAGGGCGGGGCGTCATCGTCCTGGCAGGCGGACTCGAGGATCGGGATGGATCTCTCGAAGCGACCTGCCGCCAGAAGGGCTTTCCGCAGGACCGGCAGCAGCAAATCGGCGGCGGCGGGAGCCAGGAGCAAACCCTCGGTGGCCAGCTCGGCGGCGCGTTCGTGGTTCTGCTCGCCGAGATGCGAATAGGCGCGCACGTAGAGCGCGAGGTGTCCGCGAGATCCCGTCTTGTCCACGGTCCTGGCCAGGCGGCGTGCTTCGCCGTGATGCCCCGCCTGAGCGGCGCGCACTGCGCGGTCCAGCTGGAACAGTTCGTACTGGTCGGCGAATTCGGCGGCCGCTTCCGCCGGGGCGCGCTTGGCGCCTTCCTTGAGGGCGCGCGCTGCACCGTCCTCCTGCCCCTGTCCCAGGAACTGCCGGAAGCGCGCCCGCCAGAAACGGGGAGCCGAAAGATTGTGACGCAAAAGGGAGTCCAGCAGATCGCCGGCCTCGTCCCACAGCTCCAGGGACAGGAGGTCCTCGGTGAGCGCCAGGGTCACGGAGATCCTCTTGTGGGGCGGCAGCCCCGGGCGGGCGTTCAACCCGCGGTGCAGGGCGGCGGCCCGGCGCGGATCCCCGGTCAGGCGCAGCAGGTTGCCGAGCTGCAGGTAGGGATCGACGGCTTGCGGTTCCTGGTCGATGGCTTCCCGCAGAGCCTCGATCGCGCCGGCGGTATCGCCGGCCAGCCAGAGTTCCAGGCCGTGCGTGTAGGCGTCCTCGGCCACGCCGTGGCCGACGCGCCGGCGTAGGAGCAGGAACAGTGCCGCCGCCGCCAGCAGCACGGCCAGGGCGATGAACCACGCGGAAGAGAATGCCGCCATCTGCTTGTCCTCCGTGGCTTAGTCCAGTTCGCGCAACGGCAGCGAACGCAACTCGGCGATCTCGTTGTCACGGTCCCTCAGATCGCGCCCCAGGGCGCGGAGTCGGTTGCGCAGCTTGACTTCGCGAATGCCGCCGACGACCAGGCTGACGAATATGCCGGCGAGGAACCCGCCCAGCATCACGTAGTAGAGGGGGATGGCCAGGAACTTCCACCACAACAGGTCCAGGTCAACGGATTGATCGCTGTTCTGGGTGAAGAACATGGCCATGGCGATCAAGACGAGCAGATAGAAGATTCCCTTGATGACCCACACGATTACACCTCGCGGCTGGTTCGAGTCGATTCAAGCCAATTCGGCGAAAAAGGTCGTCGCCTCGCAACCGGTGATGCGGATGTCGAGCACGTCGCCGACGGCGGCGTTGCAGTCCTTCAACAGTACCTTGCGGTTGTTCGGCGTTCGTGCCTTCAGCGCCCCCTCCGGCCGGCGGGCTCTCCCCTCCACGGCTGCTCTTCTGCAGTGCCCGATCTCCTGCGCGGCGAGTTCCTGCCAGATCTCGTCCTGGAGACGCATCACCTCGGCCAGGCGTTCCTTCTTGACCGCGATGTCGACATCGTCATCCAGCCTGGCCGCGGGGGTCCCCGGCCGCGCCGAGTACTTGAAGTTGAAGGTCTGATCGTAGCGGACCTCCCTCACCAACTCAAGCGTCAGTCGGAAATCGTCGTCGGTTTCCCCCGGGAAGCCCACGATGAAATCGCCCGAAAAGGTCGCGTCCCGGACCAGACGTCGCGCCGTCTCGATCAGGGAGAGGTACTGGTCGCGGGTGTAGAAGCGCTTCATGCGCCGCAGGATGCGGTCGCTGCCGCTCTGCGCCGGCAGGTGCAGCCAGGGGCAGACCTTGTCCAGCGAGCCGATCGTGCCGATCAACCGCTCGTCCATGTCGCAGGGGTGCCCCGTCAGGAATCGGATGCGCGCCAGGCCGTCGATCCCGGCCACCTGGCGCAGCAGGCCGGCGAAATCCAGACCGGGCGCCCGATAGGCGGTGACGTTCTGGCCGAGCAGGGTGACCTCGTCCCCTCCCGCCGCGACGATGCCGCGGATCTCGTCCAGGATGGCGGATGGAGCCTTCTCGCGCTGGGGACCGCGCGTGGCCGGGACGATGCAGTAGGTGCAGCGGTAGTCGCAGCCCTTGTGGATGGTCACCAGGTGAGAGTTGTTGGCGGGATAGGCCGCCGGCGGAGCCACGTAGTGCATTTCCGCGAGATGGCCCGTGGCCAGCGGCGGGGTGCGGGCGGCGCCCGACAGGAGCCGCGCCAGCATCCGGGGCAGCTGGGCGTACTGGTCGACGCCCGCCACGAGATCCGCGTGCCCCTCTCCCGTGGCCAGCGCGCCGGAGAGACGCTCGGCCATGCAACCGCAGACGCCGATGATGTCGGCCCGGATCTGCCCACGGCGCCGCAGGCTGCGCAGCTCGCCGATGCGGCTGAAGACCTTGTGCTCGGCCAGTTCCCGGACCGAGCAGGTATTGAGAAGGATGATGTCGGCCGCGGCCGGGTCGCTGGCCAAGGCATAGCCGCTGCGCGTCAGGATGCCGCCGATGGCGGACGAGTCGTAGGTGTTCATCTGACACCCGTAGGTCTCGATGTAGACCCTGCGGCTCGCGGCTTCCGAAGAGGACATGTCTGCTCCGTGTACTCAGTCGCCGGGCGCCGGCGCCACCTCGTCGGCGTACAGGGTGTCGTCGCGGAAGCCGGCCGGTTTCAGGACGACCATGGCGCCTGGCTCCCAGGTGTCGGGAACCGACACGGCAGCGTAGTTGCCGGTGGTGGCCTGACGCCGATCCGGCGCCGGTCGGTCGGTCTCCACCGTGGCTTCGTGCCAGTGGCCGATCAATCGCGTCTCGAACGCGCGGCGCTTGCGGCGGCTCAAGCCCCTCAGGACACGCGAGCGCTCGGTGACGGTCTCCGTGTGGACGGGCCGCATCTCGGCCGCCGGCGTGCCCGGACGCGGCGAAAAGCGGAACACGTGCAGATAAGATAGGGCCGACCGTTCGATAAAGCTGCGCGTGGCGGCGAATTCGTCGTCCGTTTCGCCCGGGAAGCCCACGATCACGTCCGCGCCGATGCCGAAATGGGGCGAAAGCCCCGCGGCCGCCTCGATCGCCCGGCCGGCGCTGGCCACGTCGTACGGCCGACGCATCCGGCGCAGAACCGTGTCTGAGCCACTCTGGAGCGAGATATGAAGATACGGTCTCAGGTTCGTGCATGTCTCGAAGAGTTCCAGCAGGGGCGGGCGAATCTCCGTCGGGTGGATGCTGCTCAGGCGGAAACGCATGGACGGAAAGCGCTGCAGAACCTGCGCGAGCATCGTCACGAGCGCCTTGCCCAGTTCCAGATCCTGGCCGTAGCCGCCGAGATGCACGCCCGCCAGGACGATTTCGCCGAAGCCGCTGCCGCGCAGCACCTCGATCTGGCGGCAGATTTCGGCGACGGGCCGGGACCGGTTCGGCCCCCGGGCCCGCTGGATCAGGCAATAGCTGCAGTTCAGATCGCAGCCGTCCTGGACCTTGACGAAGGCGCGGGTGCGGCCGTCGAAGTCGGTGATGTCGTGGGACCGGAAGACGGCGTGAGGCTGGAAGTCCGCCACCTCGATCAGGCGCGCGTCGGCCGCGAGCAGACGCGGCAGCCATTCGGCGATGTCCTCGCGTTCGTCGAGCCCGAATACGCCGTCGAGCTCGGGCATGGCGGCCAGGGCGGCGTGCTGGGTCTGGGCGTAGCAGCCGGTCACGACCACCTTGGCGTCGGGCCGGCGCCGTTTCACGGCGCGCGAGAGCTGACGGCACTTCTGATCGGCCTTGAGGGTGACCGTGCAGCTGTTCAGCACGTAGACATCAGCGTCCGCGTCCCAGGGCACGGTTACGTAGTGCAGCCCGGATGGCAAGCGCGCCTTCATGACCTCCGTGTCGTACTGGTTCAGACGACAGCCCAGGGTCTGGAAGGCTATGCGCACGGTTCGTGTGTTCTCGTTCGTCATCACATCCGGTCCGGGACACACGGCGGGGGTGGAATCGGCTTCCACCCCCGCAGTTCAGGGACGACCCGGTTCCGCGAGGGAACTAGGAATCCTGTTTCTCGTCCTCGGTGGTCGCGTTTTCCTCTGCCGCCACCTCGACGGGCCGATCGGTCGGCGTCTCCTCGGCCGCTACCGCCTCGATCGACATCTCCTCGGCCGGCGCGGCCGCGGTCGATGCTTCCTCGGTCTCCGTCTCCTCGGTCGGAGCGGTCTCCGTCTCCTCGGTCGGAGCGACCGCGGCCGATGCTTCCTCGGTCTCCGTCTCCTCGGTCGCTTGCGCCTCGAGTGCGAGGGCCGCCACCTCGGGCACGTCGTCCACGGACAGGTAGTCGTCGTCGATAGACGCGGGGTAATCGTCGTCACCATGCTCGGCGTTGGCGCGGGCTGCGGCGTTGTCTTCCTTCTCGGCCGCGCGTTCGGCCGCCACGACGTCCTCGAGCAGCGGATGTTCGGCGACGAACTTGTCCAGCTCCTCGCGCGGCTGGTCCTTGAAGTACTCGGCCACCGACAGGACGATACGGCGGTTCTCCGCGTCCATCTTGATCACGTGCAAGGGCAGGGCCTCCCCCTCCTTGAAGTGATACTGCGGCTTCTGGATCTTGGGGATCACCAGGTGGCCGACGGGCACGAAGCCTTCCAGCTCGTTGGAGATCTCCACGACCATGCCATGGTCCAGCATGCGGATGACCTTGCCCTCGACCTGGCGCCCCACGGGGTAGTCCTCGGCGAGCGTCGGCCAGGGGTTCTCCTGGAGCTGCTTGATGCCGAGGCTGATGCGCCGCTTGTCGGCGTCGATGTCCAGGATCTGGACGTGTACCGAATCGCCCTTGCGTACGATCTCCTTGGGATGGCGTACGCGCTTGGTCCACGACATGTCCGAGATGTGCACCAGGCCGTCGATGCCCTCCTCCACCTCGACGAAGGCGCCGAAGTCCGTGAGGTTGCGCACGCGGCCCTCGATGATGGTGCCGACGGGGAAGCGGTCGCTCAGGGACAGCCAGGGATCCGACTCGGTCTGCTTGAGTCCGAGCGAGATCTTCTCGTTGTCCTTGTCTATCTTCAGGACCATGACCTCGACGACGTCGCCGATGGACAGGATCTTGCTCGGATGCTTGATATGGCGCGTCCAGGACATCTCGCTGATGTGGATGAGCCCCTCGATGCCCTCTTCCAGCTCCACGAAGGCGCCGTAATTGGTGATCGAGACGACCTTGCCCTGCACGACGGACTTCTCCGGATACTTCGCCTCGACGTTCTCCCAGGGGTAGGACTGGAGCTGTTTCAGACCCAGGGAGATCCGTTCGCGTTCGCGGTCGAAGTCAAGGATCTTGACCTCGATCTCGTCGCCGATGTTGACGACCTCGCTCGGATGCTTCACGCGGCCCCAGGAAAGGTCCGTGATGTGCAGCAGCCCGTCGATGCCGCCCAGGTCCACGAAGGCGCCGAAGTCGGTGATGTTCTTCACCACGCCGGTGCGCACCTGGTCCTTGTCGAGATCCCGCATCAGCGTCTTCTTCTTCTCCTCGCGCTCGCGCTCGAGCACGATGCGGCGGCTGACCACCACGTTGCGGCGGCGCTTGTTCTTCTTGATGATCTGGCACTCGATCTCCTGGCCGATCATCTGGTCCAGATCGGGGACCTGGCGCAGCGCGACCTGCGAGCCGGGCAGGAAAGTGTCGACTTCCCAGAGCTTTACGACCAGGCCGCCCTTGATGCGGCGGTCGACGATGCCCTTGACCACGTCGCCGGCCTCGTGGGCTATCTTGATCTTGTCCCAGACCTTCAGGAAGTCGGCGCGTTCCTTGGACAGGACCACCAGACCGTCCTGGTCCTCCAGATGCTCCAGGAAGACGTCGAACTCGTCGCCCTCGTTGATCTCCGTCGCGCCGAATTCGTCGAGAGCGATGATGCCCTCGCTCTTGAAGCCGATGTTGAGCAGGACCTCGTTCTCGCGGACCTCCACCACGATACCCTTGAGGATCTGCCCCTCCTGGATCTCGTTGAGAGTCTCCTCGTACTGGTTCAGCAGCGCCAGCATGGCGTCGTCGTCCAGCATCTCGTCCTCGGCGTAGTCGCGGTTGACGATCGCGGTCTCGTCGAAGGTGGTGGTCAGCTTGGGCGCGACAGGACCGGTCGCTTCATAACCGTCGTTGTCGTAGGTATCCCGCGCAGACTTGGCGTGATGCAGTCGGTTCTCGGGGACTGAAGGAGTCCGCTCCAGCGGAGCTTCATCCCCCGTGTTGGGGTTGGGATTCATTTGTGGTTCCTCCTAAAAGACGTATTTACCCGACTGGGCAGCCGGGCATCGACAGAATATACACCAGCCTCCCGGCGCATGCAAGCATTTAAGGGAGTGGAGCGGAAGGACGTGCCGTCACGCGCGGGACGCCGGCGACGACTTGCCGAAAACGCGCAGCTCCTTGCGGCGGACGGTGTCCTGCTGGCGGTTGGCGGCTTCGCGCTCCCAGGCCGAGACGGGGACGCGGGCGCTGGAGCGCGACAGCATCTCCCGGTAGATGTTTTCGAAGAGACGGGCCACGGCGCGGTTGACGTCCTTCTCTGACATGCGCGTCCGCAGAACCCCCAGGGCATAGAGCCGCACCGGCGGTGCGATCCAGATCTCGAGGGGCGACCTGGGCGAGCCGCCGGGTTCGGGGGACAGTGTGCCGCGGCAGAAGATAGGCAAGGCGGGCGCGCCGGTCCGCTGCATGATCATGCCCAGCCCGTTGCGCACCGGCCCCGGCTGACCGAAGACGCGACGCGTGCCCTCGGGGAAGAACAGGATGTTCGCGCCCTGCGCGAGGAACGAGGCCGCCAGGTCGAAGGCCGAGGCGTCGTAGATGGATCTCTTGATGGGCACGGCATCGATGAAGCGGTACACCAGGCGCGAGGGCCAGAAGCGGAAGAGCTCCGCCTTGGCGATCGCGCGCAGGGGATAGACGTCTTCCACCGCAGCCCCCAGGAACGGAGGGTCCCAGCTGCTGATGTGGTTGGGAGCCAGGATGGAACCCTGCACGCCTCTGACGTGCTCGCGGCCGTATACGCGCAGGCCGAAGAATCTGCCCAGCGCGCCGAAGATGGCGTAGGCCAGGCGGTACTTCCAGTGCACCCGGGACCGTCTCGGCATGACGTCGTCGGGCAGGGGCCGCTTTTCGGCGAGTATGTGCAGAACGGCCTCGGTCGTGACCTCCAGCTGTTCGTGGAGCAACATGTCGCTGTTGTCGATCAACATGGCGTCCGGTGAAACGGCCAGCGGGCTCTCATCCCGCTGGCTATCGAGGCGGTCGCGCTCCGCCAATTCGCGCAGCACCTCTTGTCGGTCGATCGAGACGCCCCGGCGATGATGCTGCCGCAGACGACGGTCGGCGCGCGCCTCGAGCGTCGCCTCCAGGAAGATCTTGGCCGACGCCAGGGGGAAGACGACCGAGCCTATGTCGCGACCCTCCATGACCACGCCCCGGGCGCGCCCCAGCGCCCGCTGCCGTTCGACCATGCACCGGCGGACCTCGGCATGAGCGGAGACGGCGGAGACGCGGGATTCCACGGCGGGAGTGCGGATCGCCGTGGAGATGTCGCGCCCGTTCCAGGTGACCTGGGTATCGCCGCGCGCGGTCTCGAGGCGCAGATCGGCGGCGTCGAGCAGCGCGGCGAGACCTGTCGCGTCGCCGGCGGCGATACCGCGCTCGGCAGAGGCCCAGGTCAGCGCCCGGTACATGGCGCCGCTGTCGACGTAGAGCAGATCTAGTTTGTCCGCGAGCGCACGCGCGGTCGTGGACTTGCCCGATCCGGCCGGACCGTCGATGGCGATGACGGTGTCCGGCGGCACCAGCCGCGCCGACGCGCCACGAGGGGGACGTCTGAGTGGTTCGCCGCTCAAGCCAGTATCTCCCTCAGCGCCCCGATGCAGCGCCGGTTCTCCTCGGGCAGCCCCACGCTGATGCGAATGGCTCCGTCGCCCAGCCCGAAGGCGTTCATGGGTCGCACGATCACGCCACGGGCCAGGAGCTTTCGCGTGAGCGCGTCGGCGTTGCCGGGACAGCGCACGAGGATGAAGTTGGTCTGCGACGGCGTGATCCCCAGCCCCAGTCCCGTCAGCTCGCGCGCGAGATCCTCCAGCCATAAGCGGTTGTGGGCGGCGCGCGCCCGGGTCGCCTCCTTCTCCTTCAGGACCGCCAGCGCGGCCGCCTGCGACAGGGCGTTGACGTTGAAAGGCTCGCGTGTCTTTTGCAGCTCGGTGATGAGATCGCGATGGGCCACCGCATAGCCGACCCGCAGTCCCGCCAGGGAGTGTATCTTGGAGAACGTGCGGGTGACCACCAGGTTGGGGTGCTCCCCCAGCAGGGACAGCGTCTGGGGGTAGTCCGCGGCGGCGACGTACTCGTAGTAGGCCTCGTCCACCAGGACGATCACGCGCTCGGGCACGTCGTTCAGGAAGGCGTCGAACTCCGCGGCCGTGTTGTAGGTGCCGGTGGGATTGTTGGGATTGCAGACGATCGCCAGCTTGGTGGCGTCGTCCATGGCCGCCGCCATCGCGTGCAGGTCGTGGCGATCCCCCGCGTCCAGGGGAACGGCCCGGCCGCATTCGAAATGCACGCCGCAGGTCAGCGGATAGACGATGAAGCTGGGATGGCCGAACACCACGTTCTCCCCCGGCGAGACGAGGGCCCGGATGAACATGTCGATGACCTCGTTCGAGCCGTTGCCAAAGATGAGGTTTCCGGGAGCGACTCCCAGATCGTCGGCCACGGCGTGCGTCAGCTCGTAGCACGCCGCATCGGGGTAGCGGTTCAGGTCGAGGGCGGCACGGCTCACGGCTTCCAGCACGGACGGCAGCGGTCCTTCCGGATTCTCGTTGCTGGCCAGTTTCACGACGCTGTCCAGCCCCAGTTCGCGCTGCACTTCGCTGATGGGCTTGCCCGGAGAGTAGGGGCGGGTGGCGACGATCCCCGGCCGGAAGAGTTGCTTGAAGTCCATGAGGCCTCCTTGCTGTTTAACTGGCTGCGCTCAGTCCCGCAAACCGGCGCAGATCATGAGGGAAGCCGTTTCGTCCCGGTCCAGTTCGCGGAATTCGCCCACCGGCAGGTCGGCCAATTCGATATCGCCGACGCCCGTGCGGTGCAGGGCTTCGACCTCGGCGCCCACGGCCCTGAACATGCGCCTCACCTGGCGGTTGCGCCCCTCGCGCAGGAACATGCGCCAGCGACGGCCGTCGTGCCCCACGGGCGTCAATCTCGCCGGCAGGCAGGGCCGTCCGTCCAGGCAGACGCCGCCTTCGCGCAGCAGGGGCAACGCCCTTTCGTCGAGCGGTCCGGCCAGCACGATCTCGTAGGTCTTCCAGACCTCGCTGCGGGGACGGCAGAGCGCCTGGTGCAGATCCCCGTCGTCCGTCCAAATGAGCAAGCCGCTGGTGTCCGCGTCAAGGCGCCCCACGGGGACCGCGCCGTCCGGCAGGCCGTGGCGGGCCGCGTAGACGTCGAGGCACGGCTGGCGCCCCTGCGGGCGCAGCGAGGAGATCACGCCGACGGGCTTGTGGAAGGCGAAGACCCGCCACCGCGCGGGCCATGACACCGGGCGGCCGTCCACCGTTACCGCGTCGCTTGTCGGATCGATGCGCCGGCCCAGCTCTGCAATCACCACGCCGTCCACGCAGACGCGCCCCGCGCGTATCAAGCTCTCGACTGCGCGCCGGGAGCCGAGGCCGGCGCGCGCCAGGAATCTGTTGAGGCGCGGCAATGCGGGCTCAGACCGCCGGTTCATCCGACAGCTCGTCGTCGCGGGCAACCTGGCCGGTGTCCACCGCCGGGTCAGTCTCCGACTCGCCCGCCGCGGCTTCCTCGTGGCGCACGACCACGATCTCGTCGCCATGAACGGCCACCGTCTCGAAATCCTCGTCCGAAACGTCCTCGCCCATTTGCGCGGCGAACCTCTTGATCTCCTCGCGGTCGTTGATGATGCCCTCCAGCTCGGGCAGAGCGGGCAACTGGTGGAGACCCTTCAGACCCATGTAGTTGAGAAACTCGCGGGTGGTCCCGTAGAGGATGGGATTGCCGACGGTCTCGCTGCGGCCGGCGACGGTGATCAGGCTGCGCTCGGTCAGGGTCGAGAGCACACCGCTGACCTGCACGCCCCGGATGTCCTCGATCTCCATGCGCGTGACCGGCTGCCGATAGGCGATGATGGCCAGCACCTCGAGGGCCGCCTGGGACAGGCGGACGTAGCGGCGGCCGCGGTAGAGCTTCTGGATCAGAGGGGCGTACTCCGGCCGCGAGGCGAGTTGCCAGCCGCCGCCGAACTCGACAATGGTGAAGGCGCGGCCCTGCGCCTCGTAGTCGGCGTTGAGCTCGTCTACGGCCTCGCGGAGGATCTTGGCGTCGCCGTCGCCGAAGATGGCCCGGAGGCGGATCGGGGTGAGCGGCGTGTCGGTCGCGAACAAGAGGGCTTCGAGGTCCTGCTTCACGAGTCCACCCCCCCCCCGGACGCGGCGGCGGCCTGCTTGCCGGCGCCGCTCACCCAGATGGGTCCGTTGGTCTCGGTCTGGAGGATGCGCAGCACGCCGCGCTTGGCCAGCTCGAGGATGGCCATGAAGGTGACGACGACTTCCATCTTGATGTGATCGTCCTTGAAGAGCTCGTCGAAGCGGAGCGTGGCCCCGCCGGCCAGGCGCGACCGGATGAGCTTGACCTTCTCGGTGACGGTGTAGACTTCGCGCGTGACGTTGTGCACCGCCTCCTTGGTCACCCGTTCGAATACCTGCGAGAGCGCGAGCAGCAGCTCGTACATGTTCAAGCGAAGTGCCGGCGGTTCGGTGTTCTCCCCGAGGAAGGGGTAGCGCTGCTCGCGCACGTGGAGGCGGCCGCGCTCCCGTTCCCGTTCCTGCAGGTGCCGGGACATCTCCTTGAATCGTTTGTACTCGAGCAGACGGCGCACCAGCTCGGCGCGCGGATCCTCGTCGTCGAGCTCCTCGTCGTGGGGCTGGGACGGGAGCAGCAGGCGCGACTTGATGCGCACCAGAGTGGCGGCCATGACGATGAAATCGCCGGCCAGGTCCAACGACAGCGCCGTGATGACCTCGAGATAGCCGAGGTACTGCGCGGTGATGTCGGCTATCGGTATGTCGTAGATGTCGATCTCGTCCTTCTGGATCAGAAAGAGCAGCAGATCGAGCGGTCCCTGGAAATCGGGCAGGGCGATGTCGTAGGCCTCGCTGGTGTGGAAGTACTCCAGCTCGGGCGGCAGTTCCCAGGAAATGACGCGTTCGCCGTCGGCAGCGGGTGCGGGCGTGTTGTCTCTCGCGGACTCGTTCAAGACGGCTCCTTGTCAACCGACCTGCATGGTGTCGTGTATCCGGGCCATGGTGTCGCGGGCCTTGGCGCGGGCTCGCTCGCAGCCGGAGGCGATGATCTCGTCGACGTGCGCGCTGTCGGCGGCGAAGGCGGCGCGGCGCTCCCGCAGGGGCGCGAAATAGGTGATGACGCCCTCGGCCAGCTTCGACTTGCAGTCCACGCAGCCGCGAGCGGCGCTGCGGCATTCACGCGCGGTCACGTCGGCCTGCTCGGGCAGGAACTTCGTGTAATAGGTGTAGATGGCGCATACGTCGGGGTTGCCGGGATCGCTGCGGCGCAGGCGCTGCGGATCGGTGAAGGCCGTCTTGAGGGAGGTGCGGATCTCGTCCGCCGAGGCGGCCAGCTCCACCGTGTTGCCCAGGGACTTGCTCATGCGCTTGCCGTCGGTGCCGGGGAAGCGCCCGAACCTGGTGACGAGCGCTGCGGGCTCGGGGAAGAAGTCGCCGAAGTGGTGGTTGAATCGCCGGGCGATCTCGCGCGTCAGCTCCAGATGCGGCAGCTGGTCCTCGCCCACCGGCACGGCGTCGGCCCGGTAGGCCAGGATGTCTGCGGCCTGCAGCACCGGATAGCCCAGGTGTCCGAAGCTGATCTCCCCCGAGAGGTTCAGGTCGCGCACCTGCTCCTTGAAGGTGGGGTTGCGCTCCAGCCGGCCCAGGGAGATGAGCATGCAGAACAGCAGGTAGAGCTCGGCGTGCTCCTTCACGGCGGACTGGACGAAGATGACCGAGCGTTCCGGATCCAGGCCGGCGGCCAGCCAGTCCAGCACCATCTCGCGCGTGTTCGAGCGGATCTCCCCCGCCTTGTCCAGGGCTGTGGTCAGCACGTGCCAGTCGGCGACCATGAAATGGCAGTCGTACTGGTCCTGGAGCCCGATCCAGTTCTCCAGGGCGCCGGTGTAGTTGCCCCAGTGCAGGCGGCCGGTCGGACGGTTTCCGCTGAGGATGATCTTCTTGGCCAAGTGAGACGTTCCTTTGCAAGTCGTGAGAGGCCTCGAGCCGAGTCCAGGGCGTGCGCGACGAGCGCCAACGTTACCATCGGTGCCGACATCTGTCAAAGCTCAGCGACGGCGGGCCCGGGGATGGGCGTTGCGATAGGCCTCGGCCAGGAAGGCGCGGTCCACGTGGGTGTAGATCTCCGTGGTGGTGATGGCCGCGTGCCCCAGCAGCTCCTGCACGACGCGCAGATCGGCGCCGCCCTCGAGCAGATGCGTGGCGTAGGTATGGCGCATGGTGTGCGGCGTCACCTCGACGGCCACGCCGGCGGCGAGGGACGCCTTCCTGACGATGGACCACACCGAGACACGGGAAAGACGGCCGCCGCGCCGGTTCACGAAGAGAGCCGGAGAGGTACGCCTGCCCAGGAGCCGGGGGCGCCCCGCGGCCAGGTAGTCGCCCACCGCGCGGAGAGCCGGCGCACCCACGGGGATGATGCGCTCCTTGCCGCCCTTGCCGCGCACGCGCAGTGATGCGTCACGCTGATCTAGATCCGGCGGATCCACGCCGCACAGTTCGCTCACGCGCAGGCCGCATCCATACAGCACCTCGAGAATCGCCCGGTCGCGCGAGCCCGCCGGCCGGGCGGGGTCGGGAACGCCGAGCAGGCGTCCGATCTGGTCAGTGGACAGCACTACCGGAAGTTTTCGCCCGATCCGAGGCGAGAGCAGGGTGAGGGTCGGGTCGTGCTCGGACAGTCCCTCCACGGTGAGGAAACGATGGAAGGAGCGCAGCGTGGAGACGAGCCTGGCCCGCGAGCGCGATCCCAGGCGGTCGGCGCTGGAGAGCAGGTAGGCACGCAATTCCTGCGGCCCGGTGGACGCCGGATCCGTCAGGGCGTGCGATTCCGCCCAGCCGCGCCAGCCCTGGAGGTCATGGGCGTAGGCCTCCAGACTGTTGGCGGCCAGCCCCTTCTCGGCGGCGGCGTGCGACAGGTAGGCGCCGATGGCCTCGTCCCAGCCCCCGCTCATCGATGGTGCTCCTGCTCGAGGGCGAAGAAGGCGATGATGCGCTCCACGTCGCCGCGGTGAAGACCCCGGACGGCGCCGAGTTCCTCGGCTCCGGCGGCGCGAATGGCGTCCAGCGAATCGAAATGATGCAGGAGCGACAGCTTCTTGACCCGGCCGATGCCTGGGATACGGTCCAGGGCCGAGTCCGTCACGGCGCGGGAACGCAACAGGCGGTGGTAGGTTATGGCGAAGCGGTGCGCCTCGTCGCGAATCCGCTGCAGCAGATGCAGGGCGGGGCTGGAGCGGGGCAGGCGGACCGGCGGCAGTCCCCGCTCCCGGTGGATGACCTCTTCCCGTTTCGCCAGTCCCACCAGCTCCACTTCGTGCAGGCCGAGGGCGGCCAGCGCTTCACGCGCGGCCGAAAGCTGACCGGCGCCCCCGTCGACCACGACCAGGTCGGCCGGCGCGCGTTTCTTGTCCAGCAGCCGGCGGTAATAACGCGTCAGGACCTCGCGCATGGAAGCGAAGTCGTCGCCGCCCCGGACCGTGCGGATCCGGAAGCGCCGGTAACGCGACTTGAGAGGGCGCCCCCCCCTGAAGAACACGAGGGAAGCCACCGTTTCCCGTCCCTGCAGGTTGGAGATGTCGAAGCACTCGATGGTTTCCGGCACCTTGCGCAGGTCGAGCGCGTCCTGCAGGGCCAGGGCGCGGCCGGGGGCGACGCGCCGGACCCGCGTCTGGTCCCGGAGCCTGTGCTCGTTCAACTTGTGGGCCGCGTTGGCCAGCGCCATGTCCACGGACTCCTTGCGCGGCCCGCGTCGCGGCCTCACGATCGCCACGCGCCGCCCGCACAGACCGCTCAGCCTCTCGCGCCACTGCTCCTTGTCGGGCAGGACGTGCGATACCAGCACGACGGACGGCAGATCGCCGGCGCGCGGATAGTATTCGCGGCACAGCTGCGCCAGGAAGGCGGGGGTGTCGCTGGCGAGCCGATCCTCGAGCAGGAAGTGGTGGCTCGTCATGATCTTCCCCCCCCGGATGCGCAACACCACGCCACAACCGGTGGTCCCGTCACGGACGACTCCGCACGCGTCCAGATCTCCGGTCAGCCCGTAGACGCGGCCGACGCCGTCGAGGGCGGCTTCCAGCAGGGCGAGCCGGTCGCGGACCTTGGCCGCCTCCTCGTAGCGTCGTGCGCTGGACAGGGCGGACATCTCGGCGCGCAGTTCGTCCAGCAGGCCCCGCTCCTGGCCTGCGAGATAACGGATCAGCGCGAGGACCCTGCGTCCGTAGGCGACCTGCGTGTCGTAGTCGACGCAGGGGGCGCTGCACCGCCCGATCTGCCAGTCGAGGCAGGGGCGCGGGACGGTCTGCTCGGGCAGATCGAGGTGACAGGTGCGAACCTGGAAGACGCGCGAGACGTGCTTGAGAGTCTCGCGCATGGCGCGGACATTGGTGTAGGGTCCGAAGTAGCGGGCGCCGTCGTCGACGATCCGTCGCACCACCTCCACGCGGGGATAGGGTTCCTGCAAGGTCACGCGCAGGTACGGATAGCGCTTGTCGTCCTTGAGCCTGATGTTGTAGCGGGGGCGGTACTCCTTGATCAGCTGGTCTTCCAGGACCAGCGCCTCCGCCTCGTTGGCCGTCGCGATGTAATCCACGTCGGCGATGTTCCCGACGAGTTGCTCGGTCTTGGGATCGTGTTCGCCGGAGCGCTGGAAGTAGGAGGCGACGCGCGGGCGCAGCCGCGCCGCCTTGCCCACGTATATGACCTTGCCGCGCTTGTCCTTGTGCAGGTAGACGCCCGGTGCGTTCGGGAGCAGGCGCAGCTTGCGCTCCAGGGCGGAACGGCCGTTTTTCTGCCGGTTGCGACTTGACATCCCGATGTACCCCTGCTAGTTTGCCTCGGTTGCACTGAAGGAGGTCACGACGTGCCGCACCACAAGAGTTGTAAGAAACGCATGAAGACCAGCGGCGAGCGTCGCCTGTCCAACCGCGAGAACCGCACCGAGATGCGCACCGCCCTCAAGCGATTCAAGGTTCTCGCCGGGACCGAGGAGAGAACGCCAGAGGCGTTGAGCGGCATATACCGTATGCTCGACACCCAGGCGCGCAAGGGGGTCATCCCCAAGTCGCGCGCGGCCCGCCTCAAGTCGCGCATGGCAGCGCTCTACACCAAGTAGGGCGCCGCAGGCCGGATCGATCGCGGCTTCCGACAAGCCCAGGCACCAGGGGTCGCCCACGAGGCGACCCTTCTGTTTGTTCCTCAGGCGCCACCCGCCAGGATGTCCTCCAAGGTGTACAGCCCGGGTGTCCCCCGGGCGGCGAAGCGCACGGCCGGGACGATGCCGCGCAGGAAGGCCCGACGCGAATGCGCGCGGTGGGTCACCACCAAGGTCTCCTCGTCGTCGCTGATGATCCAGCTGTGCTCCCCGGTCACGCCGCCCACCCGCACGCTGTGCGTGGGCACCTTGCCTCCCCCGCGCTTCGCCTCCCAGGCCAGGGCGAGACTCCGGGCCGTACCGCTGGGCCTGTCGATCTTGTGGCGATGATGCGTTTCGATCTGCTCGGGCATGAAGCCCTCGGGCAAAAGGGTGGCGAGCTGTTCCAGCACCAGTTTCAGGACGGGGATGCCGATGCTGAAGTTGGTGACGAGCACCACCACCCGCTCGTCGGCGTAGCGGCGCAGCATCTCCATCTGCGACTCGTCGTGGCCGGTGGTGCCGATCACCAGCGGGGCGTCGGCGGCCGCGCCCCCCGCCAGCAGTCCCGCCAGGGCCGTCGGCAGGGAGAAGTCGACGATCACGCCTCCCCGCGGATGGATTTCGGGCAGCCGGTCCTGGGGCGTCAGGGGCAGGCGGGGATGGAAGTCGCCCGCGGGACTGTCGTGGCCCACCTCCGTCACCAGGCCGCACAGCGCGAGATCGCCGGTCGCCTCGATCAGCTCGGTGACCAGTCGGCCCATGCGTCCTTCGGCGCCGTGTACGGTGACCGCGATCATCTCACGCCTCCGCCTGCAGCAGGCCGGCCAGGGGGCCGTCGTGGAAATCACGCAGCCAGGCGCGGCTCTCCGCGGTGGCCGTCGCCAGGGGCAGCCGGGGATCGGGCCGGCAGTAGCCCATGAGGCTGAGCAGCTCCTTCGCGGGAACGGGATTGGTCTCGCGGAAACAGGCCTCGACCGCCGGGGCCACCGCAGCGGCGATTGCCGCGGCCCGCGCCTCGTCCCCCGCGCACCAGGCTTTCCACATGTCCACCAGGGTGCGCGGCAAAAGGTTGCCCAGCACCGAAACGGCACCCTGGCCGCCGAGTCGGAAGATCTCGAGGTTGAGGCCGTCGTCGCCGGAGAACACCTGCAGGCCGGAGGTCCGACAGATGGCGTCGATCTGACGGAGATCGCCGCTGGCCTCCTTGACCGCGACCACGTTGGGGTACCCGGCAATGGCGCGCACGGTCTCGGGCAGGATGTTGACGGCGGTGCGTCCGGGCACGTTGTAGATCACCAGCGGTATGTCCACAGCGTCCGCGACGCTCGCGTAATGGGCGATCAGGCCGTGCTGCTGGGGCTTGTTGTAGTACGGCGCGATGAGCATCGCCGCGTCGATGCCCCAGCCGGCCGCCTCCCGCGTCAACTCGAGCGTGCTCGCGGTCGCGTTGGTCCCCGTGCCGGCGACGACCGCACAGCGGCCGGCGGCCAGCTCGACGCACTTGCGCACCAGCCATTCCCTCTCCGCGACCGACAGCGTAGCGGCTTCCCCCGTGCAACCGACGGGCACCAGCCCGGCCACACCGGAGCGCACCTGCCGGTCCACCAGCCGCTCCCAGGCCGCCCGGTCGATCGCGCCGTCCGCGAAGGGCGTCACGAGCGCCGTGTAGATGCCCGGCGGCAACGTGTAGCGCGACTCAGTCATGGATGATCACTTCCCCGCTGAAGACGGCGACCGCAGGTCCGATCAGTCGCAGGCGCGTCTCGCCCCGCACCCTCTGGATTTCGATCGTCAACCTATCGCCACCGCGTGTCAATAGATCGACGGGGGATGCGGCCAGGCCGAGCGTCGCGAGAACCAGGGCGACGGCCGAGGCGCCCGTGCCGCAGGCGAGGGTCTCGGCTTCCACCCCGCGCTCGTAGGTGCGGACCAGCCAGGCTTCCCCGTGCGCCTCCCTGGCGACCCAGTCGACATTCGTCCCGGCCGGCGCGAAGGCCGGATCCTCCCGGAGTATCCGCCCCCAGTGCGATACCGCGACGGCTTCGAGATCGTCGACCGGAATGACCAGGTGGGGCACGCCGGTGTTCACGCTGTGCAGCCTGTCGAAGGGATGGGCGGCCGCGACCGAGGCGTCGAGGACCAGGTCGCGGGGCGGCGGCAGAGCCACGGCGACCGCGTCGCCTGGGAAGCCGCCGCCAACGGGGCCGGAGGCCGTGGCGCAGACGCCGCCGCCCTCCCCTACCAGTCCCAGCTCCCTGGCGAACGCGAAGGCGCAGCGGGCGCCGTTGCCGCACATCTCGGCCTCGCCCCCGTCGCGGTTGTAGTAGCTCATGGCGAAGTCGGCGGTCCCGTGCGGGCCGATCACGATCAGGCCGTCGGCCCCGACACCCCGGCGCCTGTCGCAGAGACGCGCCACCAGCGGGGCGTCCACCGCGAGTGCGCAACGATCCAGGTCGTCCCGCGCGACCATCAGGAAATCGTTGCCGGCGCCGTGCATCTTCACGAAGGGCAAGGCTCGGGTCATTCGTCGGCCCCTTCCGCCGGTCGGGTCGTATCGGGCGGCGCCGGCGCCGGCGACAGGGTATCGGTCGCCACGGGCGAGGGCGTCGGCGGCGTAAGGCAAGGTCGCAGCGAATCGGACACGGCCGGCAGCCGGAGGAAGAGGTCGAGGCCGGGCTCGATCTCCAGCGGTTCGGCCGTGACATAGGGTTCCCACCGCCAGAGCACCGTGTCGGGCGTGGCCACCGAATCGGGCAGGGCGCTCAACAGGCTGTCGCCGTCCAGGTCCGCGAACAGGATCGCGCGCACCGGCCCCGGTCCCGCCGGCGTGAAGACCGTGGTGTCGCCCGGAAGCACCGCCGTCCGGCCCGGGGGCGGCGACTGCGCCGGAAGGGGCACGAAACCCGTGTCGCTGTCGGCGATCTTGTGTGTCCAGCCGAAGAGAGCCCGATCGCCCGCGGCTAGGCTGTCCATGATACCCAGCAGCCGGCCCGGCGTCCGCTGGTCGAAGAGCGTGTGGGCGCCCGCCTCGGCCGCCGGCACCTTGGCCGAGAGGCTGATCTCGACGGGCAGCAGGCGCTGGGGCTCGTTGTCGGACGGGCGCTGGTCGCCGTTGTGGTCGAGGAAAGCGCGCAGGAGGTACGGTCCGCCGGGAACGGCCAGCCAGGGCAGGACGAAGCGCCCGGTGCTGTCGGCCTCGGTCCGCCGCAGGATGTCCTGCCGGAAGTACTCGAGCGTGTCCGGGGGCACCGCGTACAGCTCGACCACGGCGCCGACGGCCGGCCCGTCCTCGAAAGACAAACGGCCGCTGATCGTACCCGAAGGCACACTGTCGGCGGTGGCCAGGGGATAGCGGCGCGACCGTGCGCTCTTGACGCGGTGGACGTCGGCGAAGCCCCGCGGTATCTCGACGACGATCACCGTGTCGGGCGGCAGCGGATCCCTGAATTCGATGGTGGCGCGGCGGCGGCCGCGCCACTTGGTGCCCTTGATCTCCAGGGGCGGGTAGAAATGGACGAAGCGCGGCGCGGGCAATGGATCCACCTTCTCGGAGAAGGAGATCTCGATCTCGTGCAGGCCGGCCAGGCCAACCGTTCCCGAATCGGGATGCACGCGCACGACCGCGGGGGGTGTCAGGTCGGCTGGTCCGCCGCCCGGCGGTTCGATGGTCGCGCAGGCGGCCGCCAGGCAGATCGCCAGGGCGAGAGCCGCGGCGGCGGCCCTGTCCCTGCGGATGCGGCGGCCGGCAGCCACGGCCTATGGCACCAGCAGGGCGATGATGGCCCGCTGGATGTGCAAGCGGTTCTCGGCCTCGTCGAAGACCGCCGAATGGGGGCCGTCCATGACCTCGTCCGTGATCTCCTCGCCCCGGTGGGCAGGCAGGCAGTGCAGGACGATATGGTCGTCGCCGGCCGCCGCGAGCAGGCCGGAGGTGATCTGGAAGGGCGCGAAGTCCCGGCGACGCTGCACGGCCTCGTCCTCCTGGCCCATGCTGTAGAAGGCGTCGCTGTAGATGACATCGGCCCCCGCCACGGCGGCCTGTGGATCGTGCATGATGCAGTAGGAAGCGCCATCGCGCTCGGCCGCGTCCATGATCGCCGGGTCGGGATCGTAGCCCTCGGGGCAGGCCAGCACGAAGTTGAAGGGGAAGCGGCGCGCGGCGTTGAGCCAGCTGTTGGCCAGGTTGTTGCCGTCGCCCAGCATCACCACCGTCTTGTTCTCGATGGTACCCAGATGCTCCTCGATGGTCAGGATGTCGCCCATGACCTGGCAGGGATGGAGCAGATCGGTCAGCCCGTTGATCACCGGCACCGTGGCGTGCGCCGCCAGCGCATCGACTTCGGCCTGGTCGAACCAGCGGATCATGATGCCGTCGACGAAGCGGCTGAGCACCTTGGCCACGTCGTACACGGATTCGCGCGTGCCCATGCCGATCTCCTTGTCCGTGATGAACAGGGAGCTGCCGCCGAGCTGGCGCATGGCCAGCTCGAAGCTGACGCGCGTGCGCAGGCTAGGCTTGGCGAAGACGCAGGCCAGGGACCGGTTGGGATGGGTGTGCGGCAGTTCGTGCCGGCGGGCCAACGGCTTCTGCTCCTTGGCCAGGTCGAGAATAGCGCGCAACTCCTCCGACGTGAACCTGTCGATCGACAGGAAGTCCTTCTGACCCAGCTTCATCTTGCCTCCTCGCGGGACTCCGTCCCGCCGCCGCCCCGGGGGCGGATCAGAGAATGTAGCGGCTCGTATCCTCGTCGCGCACCACGTGGGCGAGCCGCTTGTCCACGAAGGCCGCGTCGATGGTCACGGTGCCCGTGCGGGCGTCGGGGACCTCGAAGAGGAGTTCGTCGAGCAGTTGCGCCATGATCGTCTGCAGACGCCGGGCGCCGATGTTCTCCAGGCGCTCGTTGAGCTCCTGGGCGTAGCGCGCCACGGCGGCGGCGGCGTCGTCGGCGAATTCGAGCTGGCAGCCGTCGACCCCCAGCAGCGCCGTGTACTGCTTCAGCAGGGAGCTGTCGGTCTCCTGCAGGATGCGCAGATAATCCGCCTCGGTCAGGTTCGCGAGTTCCACGCGGATCGGGAAGCGCCCCTGGAGTTCCGGAATCAGGTCGCTGGGTTTGCTCATGTGGAAGGCGCCGGCCGCGATGAAGAGGACGTGATCGGTCCGCACGGGGCCGTACTTGGTGGTCACCGTCGAGCCCTCGACCACCGGCAGCAGGTCCCTCTGGACGCCCTCGCGGCTCACGTCGGGCCCGCTGCCTCCCTTGCCGGACCCGGCGATCTTGTCGATCTCGTCGATGAAGATGATGCCCCCCTGCTCGACCAGCTCGACGGCGTCCTGCGCCAGCCGCTCCGAATCGACGCGGCGGTCCAGCTCCTGGGCGAAGAGCTGCTTGCGCGCCTGCGCGACGGGCAGGACGGTCTCCTTGGTCTTGCGGGGAAACAGGTTGCCCAGGCTGTCGCCGAAGGAGGCGTCCATCTCCTCCCCGGCGGCGGTGAAGATGTTGGCGATGGGCACCTGCTGGCTCTGGGTGGTGATGGTGACATCGCGCTCCTCGAGGGCCCCGTCGCGCAGCTGCTGGCGGATCTTGTCGCGGCTGCGTCGCCAGCGCTGTTCGCGCTCGGGGTCGCCGCCGGCCAGGGGCGGGAAGAGCGTGTCGATGAGGCGCTCCTCCACCACCAGCTCGATCTCGGTGCGCAGCAGTTCCTCCTTGCGGCGGCGCAGCAGCGAGATGCCGTGCTCGAGCAGGTCGCGTACCATGGAATCCACGTCGCGCCCCACGTACCCCTTCTCCGTGAACTTGGTCGCCTCGACCTTGATGAAGGGCAGGCCGGCCAGTTGCGAGAGGCGTCGCGCGATCTCCGTCTTGCCCACGCCGGTCGGCCCGATCATGATGATGTTGTTGGGCACGACCTCGCGCCTGATGTCGTCGTCCAGGCGCAGGCGGCGCCAGCGGTTGCGCAGGGCGATGCTGACCGCGCGCTTGGCATCGTTCTGGCCGATGATGTAGCGGTCGAGCTGGGCGACGATGGCCCGGCAGGTCCATCCGGACGCCTCGCTGTGGGAAACGATGCTCAATTTGGTTTCTCCTCGCCGCCGAGCGTCAGCAGGGTAACATGGTCGTTGGTGTAGATGCATATCTCGCCGGCCAACCCCATGGCTTCGCGGCACACGGCATCGGCCGCGAGGTCCGTATGGCGCAGGAGTGCGCGCGAAGCCGCGAGGGCGTAGGGCGCTCCCGACCCGACGGCCGCTGAACCCTCTTCCCCTTCGATGACGTCGCCGTTGCCCGAAACGGTGAAGATCGCCTCGCTGTCCATCACGAGCAGCATGGCCTCGAGACGGCGCAGGATGCGGTCGCTGCGCCACTCGCGCGCCATCTCCACCGTAGCCCGGCGCAGGTTGCCGCGGTACCGCTCCAGGTGGCCTTCGAACTTCTCGAAGAGGGTCAGGGCGTCGGCGGCGCCGCCCGCGAAGCCGACCAGCACCTTCCCCGCGAAGAGGGTGCGCACCTTTACCGCGCCGCGTTTGGCCACGGTGTTGCCCATGGTCACCTGGCCGTCGCTGGCCATGGCGCCCTTGCCGTCCCGCAGGATGGCCAGGACCGTCGTGGATCGGAGTCTCTTCATCTCGCTCCTTCTGCGGATCCTTGCGCGCTCACTCCGCGCGTGGATGGGCCTTGCGGAATTCCTCCCGCAGTCTGGCCCGGGAGAGATGCGTGTAGATCTGGGTCGTGGACAGGTGCTCGTGCCCGAGCAGTTCCTGCACGACCCGGATGCCGGCGCCGCCGTCGAGCAGATGCGTGGCGAAACTGTGTCGCAGCGCATGGGGCGAGATGCCTCTCAGCCCGGCCAGCTTCCCGGCGTGATGAGCGACCCGCTGCTGCACCGTGCGGGGAGCGATGCGCCGTCCCCGCCGGCCCTCGAAGACCGGCCTTCGGGCGGCCGCGGCCGTCAGGGTGCCGTCCAGCAGGGACAGGGTGACGCCGGGGTCGAGCAGGCCCTCGAGATGTTCGCGCAACCGGCGCGCCGTGATGCCGAGCAGGGGCAGGATGCGCTCCTTGTCGCCCTTGCCAAGCACGCGTATGCGTTCGCACGGAAAATCGAGATCCGACAGATCGAGTCCCACGACTTCGGCCAGGCGCAGGCCGAGTCCGTAGAGTACCTCCAAGATGGCGCGGTCGCGGCGGCCGCGGGGCGTCGACGCGTCGGGCTGCTCGAGCAGGGCTTCGATCATCTCCTCCGTCAGGTCGCGCGGAAGTCTACGCGCTCGGCCCGCGGAGGTTCCCCGGGCGAGGCTCTCGGGCACGGCCGCCAGGACACCGGCCAGGTGGAGGTAACGGGCGAAGGCCCGGATCGCGGCGATCTGTCGGGCGACCGTGGCCTGGGCGCGGCCGCGGCGGTGCAACATGGCCAGGTGATCGCGCACGGCGGTCCGCTCGGTGAAAAGGACACGCCAGTCGTCGTCCCCGGCGGCGGCGGGCAGGTGGCCGCAAGCGCGGCAGGTGGCCATGAACTGGGAAAGATCGCGCAGGTAGGCCTCGACCGTGCGTGCGCTCGCTCCCCGCTCGATATCGATGTGCCGAGCAAATGCCGCGACGTGATCCATGCGCTTCCTCCCGGCGAGAATCTATCACCGGGTCGAGTCGGCGGCAAGCAGACGCTGCAGCGACGGCGAACGCAGGTGGCGCGTCAGGCTCTCCCGGCTGCGCGCGGACAGGGCTTCCCGGCGTTGCCGCCTCGCGCCGCGTCCGCGTGGCGGCTGAGCCAGCGGCGGCAAGAGGCCGAAGTTGACGTTCATGGGGGTCAGCCTACCGCCGGTTCCGTCGAAGAGGAAGCCGTGCAAGAGTGCGCCGAGCAACGTGTCCGACGGCCAGGGCGGGAGCCGCATGCCGCGCAGTTCCGCCGCGAGGCTCCAGGCGGTCGTCAAGCCCGAAGCGATGGATTCCACGTACCCCTCAACCCCGGTTATCTGTCCCGCGAAACGCAGGCGGGGCCGTGCGGCCAGCGCGAAGGCGCGGTCCAGGACGCGGGGCGTGTCCAGGTAGAAATTGCGGTGCAACTGGCCGTAGCGGACGAATTCCGCCCGCCCGAGACCGGGGATCATGCGAAAGACGCGCCGCTGCTCCGCGCGTTTCAGCCGCGTCTGGAAACCGACCAGGCCGTACAGGGTGCCAGCCCTGTTCTCCTGGCGCAGCTGCACCACGGCATGGGGCCGCTTCCCGGTGCGGGGGTCCGCGAGACCGACCGGACGGAGGGGGCCGAAAGCCATGGTCTCGAGCCCGCTGTCCGCGATCTCCTCGATGGGTTGGCAGCCGGCGAACAGGTGCGACCTGTCGAAGTCGCGGACTCCGGCCCGCGCGGCCCCCGTCAGTGCGGCGTGGAATGCCTCGTATTCCGGCCGCGTCAGCGGTGCGTTCAGGTAGTCGGCCTCCCCCTTGCCGTAGCGGGCCGCGCGGAAGAGCGCGTCCAGGTCGAGGGAGTCCAGGGTGACGGTGGGAGCGATGGCGTCGAAGAAATACAGGCCCGCCCCACCTGTAAGCGCCTCGAGGCGGAGCCGCAGGTCCGCCGAGGTCAGGGGCCCGGTGGCGATGATCCAGAACGCGTCCCCGGCAACGTCCGGCGCGGTCACCTCGTCGCGCACGATCTCGATCAGGGGATCGCCGGCGAGCAGGGCTTCGATTCGAGACGAGAACAGCTCCTTGTCCACCGCCAAGGCGGCGCCCGCGGGCACCGCGCATGCGCGCGCGACCGCGAGCAGGCGGCACCCCGCCGACGCCAGCTCCGCCTTGAAAAGACCGGATGCGGCAGTGGGGTCGACGCTCTTGAGGGAGTTGCTGCAGACGATCTGGGCCAGCGCCTCGCCCTGGTGGGCGGGCGTCTCGCGCGCGGGGCGCATCTCGTGCAGGACGACCGGGATCCCGAAGCGCGCGAGCTGCAGGGCCGCCTCGCAACCGGCCAGACCGCCGCCGGCGACGTGCACGGGGCGGATCGACATCAGGACGTCTTCTTCCGCGGCGCTTTCCTGGCCGTCTTCCTGGCCGTCATCTTCAAGGTTTTCTTCGCGGTCTTCTTGCGGGTCGTCTTCTTGCGCTTGGCCGCGGAAGCCAGCAGCGCGAGCGCCTCGTCCACCGTCAGATCCTCCGGATCATCTCCCTTCGGCAACGAGGCGTTGAGCTTGCCGTCGGTCACGTAGGGACCGTACCGTCCCTTGAGGACCTGCAGGGCGACTCCGGTGGCGGGATGAGGACCGACTTCCTTGAGGACCGGGCGGCGGTTCTTGTTCCGGATGCGCTCGAGAGCCTCGTCGAGGGTGACGGTGAAGAGCGTCTCCATCGACTCGACGCTGGCGAAGACCCGGTCGCACTCCACGTAGGCCCCGTAGCGTCCGAGCCCGGCACGGACGCGTTTTCCCGATTCCGGATCGACGCCGATCTCGCGCGGCAGGGACAGGAGCCGCAGGGCGAGTTCCAGATCTACCCGGGACGGGTCCGTGCCGCGGCCGAGACTGACGCGCTTCGGCTTGGGGCCGCCATCGACGACTTCGCCGAGCTGCAGGTAGGGGCCGTAGGGCCCGATCAACACGAAGATGGGCAGGCCGGATTCCGGATCGCTGCCGATGGGTACACGGGACCTGTCCCGGGCCTCCAGGAGGTCCGCCGCGCGTTCCGGCGTCAACTCGTCGATCAAGAGGTCCACGGGCAGGGTGGCACGCTGCGCCTCATCGCCATCGCCGCATTGCACGTAGACGTAGTTGCGCCCGATGCGCACGCGCAGCTCCTTGCCGGTCCGGGAATCAACGCCCAGGGGGATGTCGGGATACTCGATGCCGGGCAGTTCACGCTCGATGGCCCGGCTGAGACCTTCTTCCCCCGCGTCGTCCCCCTTGTAGAAGCTGTCCAGGAATGCGCGGCGGTCCAGCTTTCCGGCGGCTATGTCGTCGAGGCCCTCCTCCATGCGGGCGGTGAACTTCAGATCGATGTAATGCGAGAAATGCCGGCGCAGGAGATGGATCACTGCCATGCCGACGTACGTGGGCAGCAAGGCTCCCTTCTTCTTCACGGCGTATTCACGCTGCTGGATGGTGGAAATGGTCGGGGCATACGTGGAGGGGCGACCGATCCCCTCCTCCTCCAGCCGCTTGATGAGGGAGGCCTCGGTGAAGCGCGCGGGCGGCGCGGTGACGTGGCGCTGGGGCTTCACGCCGGCCAGGGAGATCTCGCTGGCGTCGTCCCCGATCTCCTCGCCCTCGCCGATCTCGGGAAGCAGGCTGTCCTGTGCCGAAGAGCCGGCGACGCGATAGAAGCCGGGGAAGCGCACGACCGAGCCGGTGGCGCGGAAGACGAGGTCCCGTCCCCCCGTCGACGCCTGGAGATCTATCGTCGTGCGATCGAGGATCGCATCGGCCATCTGAGACGCGATGGCCCGCTGCCAGATGAGGCGGTAGAGCGCGAGTTCGTCCTTGCCGAGATACCGCGACATCGCGTCGGGCGTGCGCAGCATGTTGGTGGGCCTGATGGCCTCGTGGGCCTCCTGGGCCGACTTCGCCTGCGTGCGGTAGCGGCGCGGACCGGCGGTGTACTCGGTGCCGAACTCGGCCCGGATGAACTCCGCCGCCGCCGCGAGCGACTCCTCGCTCATGTTCAGGGAGTCGGTGCGCATGTAGGTGATCAGACCCTCGCGGGAACCGCCCAGATCGACGCCCTCGTAGAGACGCTGAGCCACCTGCATGGCACGCCGCGGCGACATGCCCAGGCGGGAGCTTGCGGCCTGCTGCAGGGTGGAAGTGATGAAGGGCGGCGAAGGACGCTTGCGCGTCTCCTTGCGCGTGACGGAACCCACGCGCCAGGGGAGCGACGATGCGCTGTCGCGCGCGAGGGCGGTGGCCGTCGCCTCGTCCAGGTGAGCCAACGAGGCCTTGAGCAGCCGGCCGGTGTCGGGATCGAAATCCTTGCCCGCGGCCACGCGGTTGCCGTCGAGCTCGGTCAGGCGGGCGACGAAAGGATTGCCGCCGGCGCTCAGCGTCGCCTCCAGGTCCCAGTACTCGGCCTCCCGGAAGCGCAGGCGCGCCTCCTCGAGTTCCACGATGAGCCGGAGAGCGACGCTCTGGACGCGTCCGGCGCTGAGCTTGGTCCGCACCTTCTTCCAGAGCACCGGCGAGAGTGAGTAGCCGAAGAGCCGGTCGAGGATGCGGCGCCCTTCCTGGGCGCTGACGACCGACAGGTTCACGTCGCGGGGCGTTTCGAGCGCCTTGGCGATGGCGGTGCGCGTGATCTCGTGGAAGGTGATGCGCTTGACCGGAACCTTGGGCTTGAGAACCTCGAGCACGTGCCAGCTGATGGCCTCGCCTTCGCGGTCCTCGTCGGTGGCGAGCAGAAGCTCGTCCGCAGCCCGCATCTGCTTGCGCAGGGACGCGACGTGCTGCTTGCTCTCGCGGCCGATCACGTAGATGGGGCCGTAGTCCTCGTCGACGTTGACGCCGAGCCGAGCCCAGCTGCGCTTGCGCAGCGCGGCCGGGATCTCCGCCGCCGAACTGGGCAGGTCGCGGATATGACCGTAACTCGCCTCAACGCTGTATTCGTCTCCCAGGAATTTCTCTATGGTGCGGGCCTTGGCCGGGGATTCGACGATGATCAGCTTCAAACCGGCTCCTCTTCCCGTCGGATTCAATGCGGACGCGGAACGTGGCTGCAACCCGGCGAATCTTCCTCGTCGGGGAAGGCGAAGATGAGATGGTCCAGGAGTTCCTCGACGTCCACCCGCTCGAGGGGCGCGCCGCCCAGCTGCGAGGCGTAGTGGATGATCAGCTCCCTCTGCTCGTTGGGTATCTCGCCGCGACGGCTCAATTCCAGCAGGTAGCCGCGCGCCTCCGAGGACAGCGCCTGCTGCTCCAAAGCGTCGAAGTGCCGAATGCCGCCGTTGCCGCCGTACAGGTGCATGGCCGGTTCGTCGTCATGGAGCATGTGGATCAACAGTTGTCGAACCTTGTCGCTGAATCTGTTCAAAGCGTCCTCCGCAACGTGGGCACACTCGCCGAGCAGGGCGGAAACGCTAGCACAGGGGAAGCCGCGCCGCAAGTATGGCGGATATTCAGAGGCCACAGCACTTCTTGTACTTCTTGCCGCTTCCGCATGGGCAAGGTTCGTTGCGCGACACCTTGGGCTGCTTGCGCACCGTCTGTTGCGGTCGTCCCGGCACGGGAGCCGCGGCGCCGGCGGGCGGCGGGACTCCCGGCGTCTCCCCGGCGGGAGGTTGCCCGCCGAGGTAGCCCATCTCGGCCTTCTTGGCCTCCAGCTGCTGGGTATGAGCGGCGGGCGGCTCGGGACGCTGGACGAGTTCGGCCCGCATCAACAGGCGCACGCTGTCGTGCTCGATGGTGTCCATCAGATCCTGGAACATGTGGAACGACTCCGCCTTGTATTCCACCAGCGGATCCTTCTGTGCGTAGGAACGCAGACCGATGCCGCTGCGGAGCATCACGAGCTGGTTGAGGTGGTCCTTCCAGTGCTCGTCGATGACCTGCAGCTTGACGAAACGCTCCAGCTGGCGCATCACGTCGGGAGTGAGGCGGGTCTCCTTCTCGCGGTACTTGTCGAGGGCGGCTTCCGACAGACTCTCCCGCAGCGCCGTGTGCCCGATGTGCAGGCGCTCCTCGCCGGTGATGGGCAGGGGCGTGAGGAAGAGGCTCTGGAATTCCTGCGCGAGCTCGTCGAATTCCCAGTAATCGTTGGCCTGGTTCGGATCGGCGCGTTTTTCCGCCAGGGCGTGCACGACGCTCAGGACATCCTCCTGCACCAGATCGGAAATGTCGTCGCCGAGCAGGATCTCGCGCCGCAGGGCGTAGATGACTTCGCGTTGCTTGTTGACGACGTCGTCGTATTCGATGAGGTGCTTGCGGATGCCGAAGTTGTGGCCCTCGACGCGCTGGGCGGCGCGCTCGATGGCCTTGGTGACCATCGGGTGCGTGATGACTTCGCCCTCCCCGACGCCCAGGCGGTCCATGATCTTGATCAGCTGCTCCGAGTTGAACAGCCGCATCAGGTCGTCCTCGAGCGACAGGAAGAAGACGGAAGCGCCGGGATCGCCCTGGCGGCCCGCGCGGCCGCGCAGCTGGCGGTCGATGCGACGGCTCTCGTGCCTCTCGGTGCCGATGATGTGCAGGCCGGCGGGCTCTCCCGCCACCTCCGCGGTCTCCTTGTCGTAGCCGCTGCCGGGTGGCAAGCCGAGCAGGCTGGCCATGGCGATCTTGATGTCGGTGCCGCGGCCCGCCATGTTGGTGGCGATGGTCACGGCGCCCTTGCGTCCCGCTTCGGCGACCACCTCTGCCTCGCTCTTGTGGTGCTTGGCGTTCAGGACGTTGTGGTTGATGCCGCGTCGCTTGAGCAGGCGGCTGATCAGCTCGCTGACCTCCACCGTGGTGGTTCCCACCAGCACCGGCAGCCCCAGCGCGTGCAGCCGCTCGACCTCCTCCACGATGGCGTTGTACTTCTCCTTCTTGGAGCGGAACACCACGTCTTCCTGGTCCTGGCGGCGCACGGGTTCGTTGGTGGGGATCTCCACGACCTCCAGGTCGTAGATCTGTCCGAACTCGGCCTCCTCGGTGACGGCCGTGCCTGTCATGCCGGCCAGCTTCTCGTACATGCGGAAGAAGTTCTGCAGCGTGACGGTGGCCAGCGTCTGGGTCTCCTTCTCGACCTTGACGCCCTCCTTGGCCTCCAGGGCCTGGTGCAGGCCCTCGCTGAAGCGCCGTCCCGGCATCAGGCGGCCGGTGAACTCGTCGACGATCTGGATCTTGCCGTCCATGACGACGTACTCGTCGTCCTTCTCGTACAGGGTGTAGGCGCGCAGGAGCTGGTCCACGTTGCTGATCAACTCGTTCTTGGTCGCGTAGGCCCGCTCCACCTTCTCGATGGCCTCCGTCTTCTCCGCTGCGGACAGGCTGTTGTTCTCCTGGATCTCCCCCACGTTCACGGCCAGGTCGGGCAGGACGAAGAAATCTGGTTCTTCGGCGGCCAGAATCTCGCGTCCCTGTTCGGTCAGATCGACCGAATTATGCTTCTCCTCGACGACGTAGAGCAGGGTCTCGTCCGCCTCCCACATCGCCTTGTCGCGCATGAATCCTTCCTCGGTACGGTTGATCGCATCGAGAACGCCGGGCAGCTGGGCCAGGCGACGGAAACGCTTGTTCTTCGGCGCGCCGTGTGCGACGCGCAGCAGCGCGAGGGCCGTCTCCGGATCGATCGCGACCGCGTCGCCGTCCTCGGTGGCTCCCCGGAACGTCTTCTCGACCTGGCCCAGCCACTCGTTCACCAGGCGGTTCTGCTGCCTCACGAGACGCTCGACGCGGGGGTTGAGCTCTTCGAAGCGATGCGTCGATTTGTCCACGGCGCCCGAGATGATCAGGGGCGTGCGGGCCTCGTCGATCAGGACGGAATCCACCTCGTCCACGATGGCGTAATGGAAGTCGCGCTGGACGAGATGTTCCCTGCGCACGGACATGTTGTCGCGCAGGTAGTCGAAGCCGAACTCGTTGTTGGTGCCGTAGGTGATGTCGGCGTTGTAGGCCTCCCGGCGCTCGTCCGGAGTCATGGCGTTGATGATGTAGCGCACGCTCACGCCCAGGAACTCGAGCACGCCGCCCATCCATTCCGCGTCGCGTCGCGCCAGGTAGTCGTTGACCGTGACGAGGTGGGCTCCCCGGCCGGTCAGGGAGTTCAGGTACAGCGGCATGATCGCCACCAGGGTCTTGCCCTCGCCGGTGGCCATCTCGGCGATCTTGCCCTGATGCAAGACGATCCCGCCGACGATCTGCACGTCGTAAGGCACCATGTCCCAGACGGTCTCGCGTTCCCAGACCGGCCACGCGGCCTTGCGCTCCGCCAGACGGCGACAGGCTTCACAGACCGTGCCGAAGGCCTCGGGCAGGAGGTCGTCCGTCGTCTCCCCGTCGGCGAGGCGGCGGCGGAACTCGCCGGTCTTGGCGCGCAGGGCATCGTCATCGAGGGCCGCGAGCGGTTCGCGGGCGGCCTTCACTTCATCCAGCAAGGGTCGGAGCTTCTTGAAGTCGCGCTGCGACTTCTGGCAGAACAGCTTCTCGAGGAGGTTGGCGAACACCATTTCTCGGATCACTCCCCTTGGCTAGACGAACCAGGTGGTGCAGAACTGGATGACGGCAGCCGTCGCGAGGGGCATCGTCAGGTTGTCCCAGCGTCCCGGAGTCCAGCGCTCCATCGTGGCGGACATAATACCGCCGGCCACGGTGAGCAGCAGGGAAGCGTCGCTGACCAGCGAGATGGCGAGCATCGAGGCCAGGAAACAGGCAGTCGTGCCGACCCAGGTCTTGTTTCCGCGCTTGCTCACCACGGGCGCCCGGGTGCCGGTGCCCTTCTCCAGGCCGAGTTGTTGCCGGCGGTAGGAAACGGCCTGGCCCACGATGGCCGCCGCCGAGTCGCCCCAAGATAAGCACAGGATGCCCGCGGCCGCCGGCACGGACGGGAAGAGGAAAGACGTGATCGTGGCCGCGATCATCATCACCGAGGCGCCCGACAGGGTGTAGCGCTCGTCGCGCCTGAAGATCAGCGGGAAGGTCCGGTAGAACCACAGGGCCCAGCGCTTGGTGGCCAGGCGCGCCATGTCGATGGAGATGACGAAGACCGTCGCGGCCGCCAGGCCGATCGTGCACAGATGCTCGTCGATCAACAGCACCCAGATGGCGAGGATCGACGATGAGATGTGTATGGCCTTGCGGCCCCATTCGACGCTCTCGCGCCAGGTGCGGGGCTGAGGCTGGGGAGGCCTGCGGGTCTTCGGATGGGTCATGGTCCGGTTTACCTGCCGATCAGCGCGACACAGGAGCCGATTGCTGCATGCCTTCGGCCCCACGCAGTATCCAGGCATAGATCTGACGGTCGATCAACACCTTTTCGACGTAGCGCCGGGTTTCGGGATAGCCGATCCAGGCCAGGAACACCGCCGGCGGCGCCCCTTCGCCCAGCTGGACGTCCCAGCGTTTGACGGCGGACGGTCCGGCATTGTAGGCCGCCATCATGCGGTAGGGATCGCCGTCGTAGCGGCGGATGCTTGCACCCAGCTGATCCAGACCGGCCGCGAGGGAAGCGGACAGCCTCCTCCAGACGACCTCGCCGTCGTGGTAGCCGCGTCCCGGATAGTGGAACGGCATGATCTGCAGCCAGCCCAGGGCGCCGGAGCGCGAGCGGACCGCGGGATCGAAGAGCGATTCGTTGCGCGCGACCGCCAGGACCAGCGCCGGATCGACGCCGCCCTCGCGCAGCAAGTCCTCCACGAAGGGATCCGCGGGCACAGGGTAGAGCAGGAGCAGGCTCTCGTCGGGCGAGAGGCCTGGACGCTTGAGGTTCACGACGGCCGCGAGCTGACCCCGGGCGTCGTCGATCTGCAGGGCCAGTCCGAGCAGAAGATGCTTCTCGAGATCCGAGCCCGCACGGGCCACCAGTTCGATCAGCGGCGTCTCCGACGACGGGAGGGCGCCGGCGGCGCATTGGACCATGGCGCTGGCCAGCGCCCAGTCGAGGGCCCGTTCGCGCCAGGGCGCGGCGCCCATGGCGGCGCTGACGGCTTGCCGGACCGCAGGCCCAGGCGGCGAGTTCGCTCCCTCCTCCGCGATCACCTGGTTCAAGGCGCTGACGTACGCGCGCCAGTGGGGTTCGGACCCGCCGGCATCCTCTGCCAGGCGCACCCCGAGCCGGGCCCAGGCCAGCCAGGTCCGGCACCGGGCCGCGGATTGGCCTGCGTAGACCGGCGGCGTGGACAAGGGCGCGGCGCGGCCGGCCCCGACGACATCGGCGGCGTCCCCGCTCCGGCCTCCGCTCCTGCCGGTGCTGCCCTCCGCCAGGAGCTCCCCCAGGACCGCAGAGGCGCGGTACATCCCCTTGTGCGCGGTGAGTGCGACGACGCGCTCGATCTCGAGGCGCACCCGCTCGATGACGCTGCGCTTGCCGCTGCGTTCCGCCGCCAGTTGCGCGGCCCGCAGATTCGTCACCACGCTGCCCCAGTAACCGGCCGAAGCCTGCTTGTCGGCCGCTCGGCGCAGATAACCCGCCCGATGCTCGGGGGCAATGCCCGGCAGAGCCGCCAGCTTCTCGGCCGCGTCGGCCGTATGGCCGAGCAAGCGCCAGCGGCCGCTCAACCAATGCTCCTGGAGTTGCGCATCGACAGGTGGATCCGGGTACAGGCCGAAGTGTCTTCTCAAGGATGACGTGGGCAGGACGGCGGCACCTAGAGCTGCGCGCAGCGCCGGATCGTAGGGACTGCGGTCGATGTCCCGGGACGTGAGACCCGGATCGTGCAGACGCGCCAGGAACAGGACTGTGCGGGAATCCACGGGCGCGGCGGGCAACAACGGAAGTCCCAGGTGCCTGCGGTGTCGCGACCAGACGGCCCAGCCCGAGTCGCAGTCGTAGGGTCCTAGTGCGAGCAGCTCGGGCCAGAAAACGTCTGGCCGGGCCGCGTGACCGAGACTTTCGCCCAGGGCGTTCCGGCGAAGCGACCAGACGAAACGTTCCAGGTCGTCGACGGCGCCGGCTGGCAGGACCGTCAACAGGGTGCCAATCGTGGCGAACGCGCCTTGGGGATCGCCGCCGCCGGCCTGGTCGAGCGCTCGTTTGGTCAGCACCTCTTCCCACAGCGCCGACGGCAGGCTCGCGCGGTCGTTTCGTGCCAGGCTGTCACGCTGTTCCCAGACCCGGAGCCGATCCGCCAGCCAGGCGAGCGCTTCCCCGTCGGTGGCGAAGCAGGACAGGAGCCCGGGGGCGCTCTGCAGGAATGCCCCCGGATCGGTTGCAGCCCGCCGCCAGGAGCCGCTCCACGCCTCGGACCAGTGGGCGGGCTCGAACAGGCCAGCGGGCCAGCCGTCCTCGCTCACGACGTCATCGATCGTGCGGCAACGACCCACGCGCAGATCCTCGACGAACGGGTCGACCAGCGGCGAGGCCGATGCCGCCACGGAGAACAGGACGATCGTCAGGGCCAGGGTCCGTCCAGGGCTCATCTGATCAGGGTCACCTTTCTGCTCATGGCGCGTGTGTCGTCGTAAGCGACGAGCCGCAACACATAGACGCCCGCCGGTGCCGGGCGTCCCTCGTCGTCGTGACCGTCCCAGTCCATCAGATAGGAACCGCGGGCGAGCCACCAGCCGCGTACCTCACGGCCGCGCAGATCGAAGACGCCGAGATGGCTGGCCAGCAGCTCGGTCTGCACGAGGAAACGCGTCGCCGTGCCGAAGGGATTGGGCCGGGGCGGGCCCAGGCTCAACGTCACCTCCGGCGGAGGCGTGCCGAACCGTCCCGCACGCGAGACGACCTCCCCGACATCGATACGGACCCTGGCCCGCAGCATCGTGCGCTGGTCCCGGGACGTCGGGGGCAGCACCATCTGAGCAGCCGGGATCAGCATGTCCGCCGGCGATTGGCCGTTCGGCACTCCCCCCTCCCAGACCGTCGTCCAGCCGGTTCCGTTGTCGAGGCTGGATTCGACCGTGATCCATTCCGGCGGTTCCCAGGGCCAGGACAGGGCTAGACCGCCGCGGGCCGCGTCCCAGACGGCCGCGAACGGCGACGGCGACGCCGGCACGGGAACGAGATCCAGGCGAGAGACGAGCCAGCCGCGCCCGCGCCAGAGCGAAGGGTCGCTCGTCAGCCGCAGGCGCAGCCGCGTCCAACCGGTGGCCTCGGCGGGCAGGGGAAAGAGGTCAACGCGCCACAAGGGCGCGGCGCCGTCCGTAAGTTCCCCGCCGCCGATGAAGGCGGGCTGCCCGTGCAGGGGGTTGTCCGCGGCGCCGTCCACGGCACCATCGTAACCGCCGAACGGCGTCAGCGTCCGGTACGAACCGTCGTCGGTCCGCGCGGTCACCTGGGCGCCGTCGATTCCGCGTCCGGGTTCCCAGGCATGTGCGTCCAGCGCGTGGACGAGGCGCAGGACGCCGGAGCCTGTCGCGAACGGCGGCGATTGGAGCCGGGCGTCGGAATCGTTCCCGTAGACGACGTCCGGCCACGACGTGCCGTCCGTGTAGGCTTCGCCGGTGCAGGCGAGCACGGGCGTGCCGGGCAGGCCGACCGCGGCGCCGGTGGTCCAGCGGTGCCAGGAGGTGCCGTCGATGTCTGGCGAGACGTCCAGCCAGTCCCCCGGCCAGGTCGCCGCGAAGTCCAGGGGCGCGGCGGACTGGCGCCACAGCCAGGTCCGCGTCACGAGGTCGAGCGAGGCGCCGTCGCGACCGAGCCCGATCAAGAAGGTGGAGGTCGCACCGTCGGGCGGCGGGCCGTCGGGCAGCCAGACGATCGGTTCGGCCAGGGTCCACACGCCCTCGCCGGCCGGCAGCAGGTCGCGTTGCACCTGGTCCGTGCCGGGGGAGAAGGTCCCCCAGTCCGAAAGCCCCGTGAGGTGGGTCACGACGATCGAGAGCGATGCGTCGCCCTGGTCGGGGCCCAGCACGGTGATGCCGATGAGCGAATCGCCTCCGGCCACTTCCGGCATCAACAGCACGCGCAGCCCGTGGCCGGGCAAGTCGTACGTCACCGCCACGCTGTCCTCGAGCAGGGAGAAGACGCAGTCGATGCCGCTGGGGCCGTGATAGCCGTTGCTGGAGGGCACGGATTCATCGTTCCAGGCGAAGGTGCCGTCGGCGCCCGGAAACATGTCCTCGGCCGCGCCGAGCGAGAGTCCGTTCGCCAGGTCCGCGTCGCCGTCGGCTTCTACCAGGCGGACGCGCAGATGGGGCTTCGCGCCGCCGGAGTCGGCATCGTCCCGAACCGATCCGTCCACGTGGTAGACCAGCAGACGGGGGGAGGTCAGCAGAGCGTCGAAGGGCGCGTCGCCGTAACCGCCCCGCACCTCCAGCAGGAAGTACTCGCCGGGGACCGTGTCCCCCACCGGAAGCTTGAGGACATCGTGGGTGCCGAGCGTCACGGTTCCGTGGCTGCCCCGGCCGGGTTCCGCGACCTCGACCCAGCCCAGTTGCGCGGCGCTGTAGGCGTCGAGCAACGCCGCCCCGCTGCCGTCGCCGCGTCCCCAGGCACCCGCGGCCATGAGGCTGAAGACGCCCAGACCGCCGCGGCTGACGGAGCTGTCGGCCCCGGGCGACAGGGACAGGTCGTAACGGTCCTCCAGACCCAGCAGGTGCGCCGTCTCGTGGACCCAGACGCCGAGGCCGCTGCGCAGGCTGGCCACGGCGTAGTGCTGCGCGCCCACGCCGTCCTGCAGGTAGGGCTCCTCCAGGAAGTATTGCAAGGGGATCACGTACCCGCCCACCGGGTCGTTCTCCCTCCCGGGCGCCGCGTGCAGGATGAGAACGCCGTCTAGGAAACCGTCGCCGTCCGCGTCCGCCGCTGCGAAAGGTACGCCCGCGGCGTCGGCGCCCCGGATGGCCTCGCCTGCCAGCGCGCGGGTGCGCGCGTATCCGAACGGGTTGAAGAGGTCCGAATAATCGACGGCATCGCCGGTCAGGTGCACCAACGGCGCCAGGATGATGCGCAGCCAGCCTTCAGACCGGCTGGCTGCGGTGAAGTACCGCTCCAGCGTTTCCCCGTCGAGCCCGGCGAGACGCGGTGCGAGTTCGACTGCGGGATGCCAGTTCGGGACGAGGCGGAAGTCGGCGAAATCGACGGGGATCACCAGCAGTCCGCAGGAGAACGGGGTCTTTTGCTCGCCGACGCTCGCGGCCCTGAAGGCGGCGCGTCGCTCCGTGCGCCACCGGGACAGCTCGGTATCACCGCCCGGGGCCGGATCGGCCCCGCTCGCGCAGGGCCCGCGTAAGCATGCGACCGTCCCCAGCAGGACGGCCGCCGCGTACGATCTCGGGAACCTGCGTTTCACGGCGCTCATCATGGACCGTGTGGCTCACTCCCATTCGATGGTGCTGGGCGGCTTGCTGCTGATGTCGTAGACCACGCGGTTGATGCCGGGCACCTCGTTGATGATGCGGTTGCTCACGCGCGCCAGCACCGCGTCCGGAATGCGGGCCCAGTCCGCCGTCATGCCGTCCCGGCTGGTGACGGCGCGCAGGGCCACCACCGCCTCGTAGGTGCGCTGGTCGCCCATGACCCCGACGGTCCGGATGGGCAGCAGCACGGCGCCCGCCTGCCAGATCCGCTCGTACTCGCCGCTCGCGCGCAGCTCCTGGATGAATATATGGTCGGCCTGCTGCAGGAGTCTAACCCCGTCGCGGGTAACCTCCCCCAGGATCCGCACGCCAAGCCCCGGGCCGGGGAAGGGATGGCGCATCAGCAGGGCGTCGGGAATGCCCAGGCTGCGCCCGACGCGCCGGACTTCGTCCTTGAAGAGCTCGCCGAGGGGCTCGATGAGTTCGAAGCCCAGCTCCTCCGGCAGGCCGCCCACGTTGTGGTGGGTCTTGATGACGTGGGAGGGTCCGTTCACGGAGACGGACTCGATGCGGTCCGGGTAGAGGGTCCCCTGGGCCAGGAACGCGAAGGGGCCGAGGTCCGCGGTCGCGGACCTGAAGACCTCGATGAAGGTGTTGCCGATGATCCTGCGCTTGAGTTCGGGCTCGATCACGCCGCGCAACCCGTTCAGGAAGGCGTTGCGGGCGTCGATGCGCAGGACCGGGCGGTGCAGGAAGGCGTTGAGCGTGCGCTCGACCTCGCTGGCCTCGCCGAGCCTGAGCAGGCCGTTGTCCACGAAAACGGTGTGCAGACGATCTCCGATCGCCTGGTCGATCAGGGTGGCGGCGACGGTGGAATCGACGCCGCCCGAGACGCCGCACAGGACCCTGCGGTCGCCGACGCGCTCGCGGATCTCCGCCACCGCGGTCTCCGCGAAGGTGTCGGCCGACCATGCGGTGTCGATGGCGCAGATGTCGCGACAGAAGTTGCGCAGGATCTGCAGGCCGTGTTCGGTGTGGACCACCTCGGGGTGGAACTGCACGCAATAGAAGCCGCGGCCTTCGTCGCCGGCGGCGGCGAAAGGTATCGAGCCGGAGCTGGCGAGTGCCGTGAAACCAGCGGGCAAGGCGCCGACACGGTCGCCGTGGCTCATCCAGACGCCCTGTCGGTCGGGCGTGTCGGCGAAGAGGCGGCTGCGGGCTCCGCGCTCGATGGTCGCGGGTCCGTACTCCCGGTTCGCCGAGGCCTCGATCTTGCCGCCGAGCGTGCGGCACATGAGCTGCATGCCGTAGCAGATGCCGAGCAGCGGCTTGCCCTCCGCGAAGAGCTCGCCACCTATGTCGGGCGCGCCGTCCTCGGTGACCGAGGAGGGACCACCCGAGAGAACGACGCCTCTGATCTCGTCGCGTCCGAGCAGCTCCCGGTAGCGGTGGTACGGGTATATCTCGGAGAACACGCCGACCTCGCGCAGGCGTCGCGCGATGAGCTGGGTGTACTGGGAGCCGAAATCGAGGACCGCCACCTCTGGCTGGGGCCGCTTATGGTTCATGGTCGAGATCCTGTCCCGCTCAATGGCGGAAATGTCTGCGGTTCGTGTGTATCAGGGTTACGCCGAGGCGCTCGGCGGCCGCGATGACCTCCTCGTCCCGGATCGAGCCGCCCGGCGCGATGACGCCGGCCACGCCGGCCGCATGCAGGTGCTCGATGCTGTCGGCGAAGGGGAAGAAGGCATCGGAGGCGCAAACGCAGCCGCGCAGCTCGAGTTCCTGGTCGCCCGCCTTGCGGATGGCGAGGCGGGTCGAATCGACCCGGCTCATCTGTCCCGCGCCGATGCCGAGGGTGCCCTCGTGGTCGCCGAGCACGATGGCGTTGCTCTTGACGTGCTTGCAGACGCGCCAGTTCAGCGACAGGGCGTCGCGCCGGTGCTCATCCGGCGCGGGCCCGGCGACGTGTCGCCACTCCCGCAGTTCCGGGAAGCCCTCGTCCTCCTCCTGATGGAGCTGCACCTGTCCGAAGGCACGCCCCTGGCCACGCGTCGCCGCCGTGAAGATATCGAGATCGCAGGTGAGCACGCGCAGGTTCTTCTTCTTCTGCAGGGCGGCCAATGCGCCGGAGGTGAAGGATGGCGCCAGCACGACCTCGCAGAAACGCCTGCGCAGGATCTCCGCCGCATCGTCGTCGACTTCGCTGGTGAAGGCGAAGACGCCGCCGAAGGCGGATTCGGGATCGCAACGCAGGGCGCGCTGCAGGGCGAGGGCCGGCGAGGGACCGGCACCCACGCCGCAGGGATTGGTGTGCTTGACGGCGGCGCAGCAGACGCCCTCGAGATCGCCGATCAGCTTGGCCGCCGCGATCACGTCGACCAGGTTGTTGTAGGAGAGCGTCTTGCCGTTGCACTGGCGCATGCCGAGACCCGCGAGCGGATCGTCGGGATCGTCGCCAGGGAGGAAGAGTTCCGCCTGCTGGTGGGGATTCTCGCCGTAGCGCAGCTGCACGCCCAGGTGGCCTTCGTGGATGTCGCCGGCGAAGTAGTCGGCGATCTGGGCGTCGTAGTCCGTGACCAGGGCGAAGGTTTCCGCGGCCATGCGGCGCCGGAATTCCGCGTCGGGGAAACCGTCGCCGGCGCGGCAGGCGAGGATGAACGCCTCGTAGTCCGCAGGATCGCAGAGCGCGCAGACCCGGGCGTGGTTCTTGGCGGCGGCGCGCAGCAGAGACGGTCCGCCGATGTCGATCTTCTCGATGACGTCCACGTGGTCCGCGCCCGAGGCCACCGCCGACGCGAAGTCGTAGAGGTTGCACACCACCACGTCGATGGGTGCGACACCCGATTCGGCCACAGCTGCGAAGTCCGACTCGGAGGCACCCAGGATGCCGCCGAAGATCCTGGGGTGCAGCGTCTTGACCCTCCCGCCGAAGATCTCCGGAAAGCCGGTCACGTCGCTGACACCGGTCACGGGGAAACCGTGGTCGCGCAGGTAGGCTGCGGTCCCACCACTGGCAAGGAATTCGTAGCCGAGCGCCTGGAGGGCAACGGCCAGGTCCGAGAGGCCGGTCTTGTCCGTCACGCTGAAAAGAACGCGCCGCGGGCGCTTCATTTCAGGATCGCGTGCCATCTGCGGGCCTCCGCGGCGAAGAGGATGTCGAGCACTTCCAGGTAGCGCCGGGAGGTACGCTCGAGGATCTCTTCCGGCAGCACGGGCGGCGGGGCTTCCCGGTTCCAGTCGAGGGTGTCCAGGTGGTTGCGCAGGATCTGCTTGTCCCAGCTCGACGGTTCCTCCCCCGGCACGTGCTCGCTGGCGGGCCAGAAGCGGCTGGAGTCCGGCGTGAGCACCTCGTCGATGAGCGTGACCTGTCCGTCGATGGTGCCGAATTCGAACTTGGTGTCGGCGATCAGCACGCCGCCAGCCTTGCCGTAGGCGGCGGCGCGCGTGTAGAGATCCAGGGTCAGGGACGCGAGCTCGGCCGTCGGCTCGGCGCCGATCAGCGCGCTCATGCGGTCCAGGACGATGTTCTCGTCGTGACCGGTCGCGGCCTTGGTCGATGGCGTGAACAGGGGTCGGGGCAGCTGTTGCGACTTGAGGAGGCCCGCCGGCAGCGCGTGGCCGCAGATCGTACCGTCGCGCTGGTAGGAGCGCCAGCCCGAGCCGGTGATGTAGCCCCGGGCGATGCACTCCACCGGGAAGGGCTCCGCCTTGCGGACCAGCATCGCGCGCCCGGCCAGTTCCGCCCGCAGTTCGCGAAAGGGCGCCGGAAACAGATCCGCCTCCGCCGTGACCAGGTGATTGGGAATCTCGTTGAAGTAATCCAGCCAAGCCAATGTCATCACGGTAAGTACGCAACCCCGGCCGGGGATGCCCTGGTTCATCACGACATCGTAGGCCGAGATGCGGTCGGTCGCGACGATCAACAACTCGTCGCCGAGATCGAATATCTCGCGGACCTTGCCCGTGCGGTCCGGCTGCAAGCCGAGATCGACCGTGCTGCGCAACGACTGCATCTTTCTCCCTCGTTGCTGGCGTAGGATTCTAACCGGGGTCGTGAATCGGGCGAGACGCGGGCATGTTACGTGCCTGTTCCCCGGGTGTCAAGGCGAGGGGGTCGGCGATCGACGCCGGTCCGTATGCGCGGCGGTCCGCCGTCTCGCCAGCGGATGATGATGGTGCCGTCGAGATCCGTGCGCAGGCCGCGCAGGGTGTCGCCGCCGGCCGTGAATGGTCCATGGCTCGGATGCCGATGCCGGTTCTCCAGGCCGCAGCTGATCAGGACCGTTGCGGGTCGGAAGGCGTCGAGGAACGCTGGCGTGCTGGAGGTGCGGCTGCCGTGGTGACCCGCCTTGAGCACGTCGATCGGGGCCGACGGCGTCAAGGGCGCAGCGGCCAGCAGCGTGCGCTCTCCCGCCCGCTCGAGGTCGCCCGTCCACAGGCCCCGCACGCCGCCGCGCCAGCACAGCGCCACGGCCAGGGAGCGGTCGTTCTCCTCCAGCTCCTGCGCGTCCGGACCGGCGGTGGCGATGCAAACCAGGGCCCAATCCCCCACGTGATACAGGGTGTCCCCGGGGACTGGATGCGAAACACGATCCCGCGCGACAGGCGCCGGTGCCGTCGTCCTGCCGCCGAGCCACCAGGCCTTCACGTCCATGGCCGCGTGCAGTTGATCGCACGCACCGTCGTGATCGGCATGGTGGTGGGTGAGCACGGCGCCGGCGAGGCTGTCTATGCCTTCACGGCGGAGCCAGGGGCGGACGTCGCGCAGGAATGGCCCCGTGTCCCGCCAGGCCTCCCCCGTGTCGACCAGCACGGCGCTGCGGTCCGGGAAGACGAGCGCCGCGCAGTCCCCCTGTCCCACGTCGAACTGGATGGCTGTCATCTCCCCGTCGCAGAGGGTCCGGCCGCAGAAGGGTATCGCTAGCAGACAGGTGGCGGCCAGCGCTCCCGCCAGACGCGTTCGGCGCTGCCGGCCTGAGAGTAGCAGCCCCAGACCCGCGAGGCCGGCGACGTACAGGACGGCCGCCCGGTGGTCCCAGGCCGGCAGACCGAGCCTGGCCTCGGCCAGGGAAGATGATCCGACCGTCCCGGCGGAGAGAAGCCGCAGCATCAACCAGGACACGGCGGAAAGGGCGCCGGCGAGCCAGGCCACCGGGGACAGCAGGATGGCGCCGGCGGCCAGCCACACGGCGCCTCCGAACAGTGGCACCGCGGCGAGATTGAAGGATGTGGCCATGGGGTGCAGCCAGCCGAAGCTGCGCGCCGTTTCCGGCAGCGCGCCGAGCTGGGCCCCCAGGCTGACGGCCAATGCGTTGCCAAGCCAGTGCCTGATTCGCCGGCCGCGGTCGAGCCGGGGCGTCACGACACGCAGCATGACGACGATGCCCGCGGCGGCGCCGAGCGATAGACGCAAGCCCGCGTCCGACAACGCCGGCGGCGCGAAAACCGCCCACGCCCAGACCAGCAGACCCAGCGTGCGCAGGCCGTCGTGCCGTCGACCCGCCCAGTTGGACAGAGCTGCCGTGATCAGCAAGGCGGCCGCGCGCAGAGCCGACCCGGGCATGCCTACCAGGAGCACGTATCCGGCCAGGAAGAGGGTCAAACTCACGAAACGCCCCCGGAATCCGGCGCGCATGAACCGCAACAGGAGCAGGAGTATGCCGGCGACGAGGCCCACGTGCAGACCGCTGACGGCGAAGAGATGCCCCAGCCCCAGCACGGCGTACGAGCTTCGCAACAGCCGCATCTCGTCGCAGCGTTCCCCCAGCAGAACCGACCGGAGCAGCAGGGACTCGTCCGGAGGGAACAGCCGGTCGAGGCGTCCGATGACGGCTTGCCGCAGGGGGGCGAGCAGTGTGGCGCTCGCGTGAGTGAGCGGATCGACACCGGTCACGACGGAAGCGGGATGGATCAGACGCCCCTCCCAGGCCAGGCCCCTGCCACGCAGGAAACGGAAGGAAGAGAAGGACCCGGGCACCGCGGCACGACGGGGGACGTGGCACGCAAGGTCGCCGAGGACGAGCTGCCACATGTGCGGCGGCGGTCCCTCGCCCGAGACCATCACGCCGTCGCCGACCCGCGGCCCGACGACGCCGGCGTCGGAGCCGAAATCCCCGGCGGCGACCAGCATCGCCGGCGCGCGCCACTGCGTGCCCGACACGCGCGGCCAGGCCGTGATGCGCAGACAGGTTCCGGTGCGCCACATACGACGGCGCGACGGCGCCCAGGGGTCCTCACACACGATGCCCTGGGATACGGCGCGCGCGTCGCGCGCCCGGCTGCCGGCACACCAGCCCAGCGCCGCGGTGGCGGAGGCCGCGGCGAGCAGGGCGGCGGGGTGGGAAGACGCGGCAGCGACGAGTGGCGCCAGGCACGCCAGGCGGATCGCGTCGTCGCCGGAGATGTCCAGCCCGCAGGCGGTGCGCGCATCCCGATCGCTCCACTCGCCGGCCGACAGGGAGGCCAGCAGCACGGCGGACCAGGCCACGGGCCAGGGCAGGGCGCGGGCCCTCGCGCAGCAACTGAGGATCTTTCGGCGGATCAGTCCGAGGGCGCGCTGTAGCGCGGCAACGTGAGGATGGGCTCGCCGTCGGGATTCCAGAAGTGGCACCTGTTGCGTCCCCGCTGCTTCGAGAGGTACAGCATCCTGTCCGCGTTCCGGTAGAGCTCGTCCGGCGAGTCGCCGGCCCCGGGATACGTCACGCCGCCGAAGGAGATGGTGACGCGCAGCGGTTCGGTGGCGCCGGGATCCGACAACCTGAGATTGGCGATGCGGACCTGTATACGGGTGACGATGTCGCGGGCGGCCTCGAGGTCCGTATCGGGCAGGACCAAGGCGAATTCCTCGCCGCCGATGCGACAGACGAGATCTATCCGTCGCAGCCCCTGCAGCAACTCGCGGGCCACTGACTTGAGCACGCGGTCGCCGGCCGGATGGCCGTAGCGGTCGTTGACGTCCTTGAAGTGGTCGATGTCCCCGAGCAGCAGGACCAGCTGTGCTTTGCGACGGTGTGCGCGTTCCATCTCGAGGGCGAACTGCTCGTTGAAAAAAGCGCGGTTGTGGACGCCAGTGAGAGTGTCGGTGTGAACCAGCCGGCTCATCAGACGGCTCTGACGCCATCCGTTGGTAACGAAGCGGGAGATGCGGAATGCCAGGTTGATCAAGGCTTCACGTTCGATCGGCACGGTGTGTATCACGTAGAGGAGCCCCACTTCCGTGATCTTCCCGCCGGCCTCGGGCGGCAGTTCCTCGGCCGGTGGGTAGAGGGGCACGGCGACGCCCGCCGCGAAAACGTCCGGCTCGCCGTCGTCCCCGACGCGGCCGCGCAATGCCGGCGGCAACTCGTTCCGCGACTGTATCCAGACCGCCTCTCCCTCGAGCCGAGTCAAAACCCAGAAGGGCCGCTCTTCCCGCGGACAGGTGTCGATGTTCGCCAGGGGTTCGGGAACATCCGCCGGCCTGAAGAGTTCGATGTGGAGCTCGGCGCGCGGGAAGGTCGGCTTCAGCAGGTTCACCACATCCTGGAGGATGCCGGCGAAACCGTTGCCCGTCGTACGGGCGACTGTCAGGTCCTGTGCCCGCTCCATAGCGTTGAGTAGACGTTCGTGCAGGTCCGTGTCGAGCGTCCGCAGGGGATCCGGACCGGGAAGGCGATCGACCGCAGGAGCGACGGCCTCGACAGCAGTGTCGTCGGGCGCGTCTACGCGCGTATGCTCCGCCGCATAGAGCGGGGAAAGATCCAGCAGGATAGCATGGTCGCGCAGCGCGTAATACCGGGAACCGCCCTCATCCCCGTCGCCGACCATCACCCGGACCAGATCGCCGCGACGGATCAAGCCGGCGACCAGAGAGCGACCATTCTTGAGCAGGGCGTCCGCGTCGTTCGTGGCCAGCGCCACGCGCAAGGTGTGCCGCAACGGCGCGGCGACCTGCGCGATGGATAGGAGGTGCTGGATGAGCGCTCTCAAAACGGTGTCCGGCTCCCTGCAGATGTCACCTTGACGCCCGTGCGTCGCACGTATATTGGTACGGGTCAGGCATGTGAGCACGTACATAATTGTGACACATTATGCGCTAACTTGCAATATTGGTAGTCTTCTGCATCTCGACTGGGCCGGTCATCCGGACGCGTCACGGTACCTTCGGCAGTACGGGAGAACTTGGATGACGACCCTCAGCGACCACGGACCGTGCCTCTCTCGCTCCATCGCCGCGCTCGCGCTCGGTCTGCTCTGTCTCGGTGGCTGTGCGCACAGGTTGACGTCGCCCCCCCTCCCGGACAGTGCCGGCCCCGGGGATCAGGTGTCGTCGCCTGCATACGCGACGACGAACACGCCTGTCGTCGCAGAGGCTCCCCCCGCGCGACCTCCCGAGGGCGCAGCCACCGCCTCTTTGCGCAACGTCCTGGAGGAGCGCCCCGATCTCGCCCAGCTCGACCTGATCTACCGTCAGGCCCTGGAGCTCCTCTCCCGGGTCCACTACGAGGCGGCCGAGGATCTGCTCTTCGTCCTCAAGGAGGAGGCCGTGGCGATGGTACCCGCCGATCGCGACAGCGTGTCGCGGCGCTTCCTCGCCAGCCTGGACAGGCGTGTCACCTTGCTGGCGGGCGTGCTCGCCGAGGACCGCCTCCTGAGCCTGTCCGTCGCGGAAGACGATTCCCTCCTGGCGGTCGCCTACGACAATCTGCGGGGGCTGTCCTTCCCGGACTCCCTGATCCCCGTGGCGGGTGCGCAGCGCGGTGGCATCCAGAGCGATCTGCTCGGCGTGGACAACGATGCGGTGCGCCAGTGGATGGACTATTTCACGGGAGACGGGCGCGCCAGCCTCCAGAAGTGGCTGGACCGCAAGGCGGCCGTGGATTCCCTGATCTATCGCCACCTCGACGAGGCCGGTTTGCCGCGGGAGCTGATCTACCTGGCGGCCATCGAGAGC